>NZ_NMOK02000001.1:0-146073 GCF_003399985.2 Paenibacillus sp. ATY16
TCATTATTTCGCATCCAGTTTTCAAGGCGCAAATCTTGAATACAAGGCCCGTTGGTCAAGGGGTTAAGACACCTCCCTTTCACGGAGGTAACAGGGGTTCGAATCCCCTACGGGTCACCAATATTTACCCTAGGGGTAAAAAAGTATGGAGGCTTAGCTCAGCTGGGAGAGCATCTGCCTTACAAGCAGAGGGTCGGGGGTTCGATCCCCTCAGCCTCCACCATACGAGTTTTGTAATGCCGCGAGGTGGAGCAGTCCGGTAGCTCGTCGGGCTCATAACCCGAAGGTCACAGGTTCAAATCCTGTCTTCGCAACCAATTTTTTTTTCGGATCTTATCCGAAAGTAGCATGGAGCTGTGGTGTAGAGGCCTAACATGCCTGCCTGTCACGCAGGAGACCGCGGGTTCGAATCCCGTCAGCTCCGCCATTTTCACAAAGTTTTATGCCGGTGTAGCTCAGTTGGTAGAGCAACTGACTTGTAATCAGTAGGTCGTGGGTTCGACTCCTATCGCCGGCACCATCTTTACAACACAATATGCATGCGGTCGTGGCGGAATTGGCAGACGCGCTAGATTCAGGTTCTAGTGGTGTAACAGCCGTGGAGGTTCGAGTCCTCTCGACCGCACCATATGCGGAAGTGGCTCAGCGGTAGAGCATCGCCTTGCCAAGGCGAGGGTCGCGGGTTCGATTCCCGTCTTCCGCTCCATAATTTTTTTGCGGCCTTAGCTCAGCTGGATAGAGCGTTTGACTACGAATCAAAAGGTCAGGAGTTCGAATCTCTTAGGCCGCGCCATTTTTTCTTAATTGAATAACGGGATGTAGCTCAGCTTGGTAGAGCACCTGGTTTGGGACCAGGGGGTCGCATGTTCAAATCGTGTCATCCCGACCATTTCAATTCATTGGAGTCAGCAGACGTACTTGGTACGTAGGGCGGGCTTTTTTTAGTTTATGGACAATTATGGACAACTTAAAGATGAAGAGGTGAATTCTTATGCTGCGTATTGGGATTATTGGCTCTAACTTTATTACGGAAACGTTTATGAATGCAGCACGCCAGGTAGATAAGGTTGAAGTAACGGCGCTATATTCGCGTACGGAGGAGCGTGCAAAGGCTTATGCGGATGCACAGGGCATTCCTCATACCTTCACGGATCTGGAAGAGATGGCGCAAAGCAATCTGATTGACGCAATTTACATAGCAAGCCCGAATTCGCTTCATGCCGAGTATGCAATTACATTTATGAAGCATGGGAAGCATGTGCTTTGCGAGAAACCTCTAGCATCAAATGCTGCTGAAGTGCAAGCCATGTTCGAAGCGGCGCGGGAGAATAAGGTGCTGCTGATGGAAGCCATGAAGTCGACAGTGATGCCTAACTTTGAAGCGGTTCGCGAGAACCTCCACAAGATTGGCAAGGTACGTACTTTCTTTGCTTTGTTCTGCCAGTACTCTTCCCGCTATGACAAATACAAAGCAGGAGAAGTGCTTAATGCTTTCCTGCCGGAATTGTCGAACGGCTCCTTGATGGATATCGGAACATATTGTATATACCCGCTTGTCGTGCTGTTTGGCAAGCCGGATAGCGTCAAGGCTAGTGCGGTTATGCTGGAGTCCGGGGTGGACGGCAAGGGCAGTCTGATCCTGAATTACGGGGATATGGAAGCCGTCCTGCTGCACTCGAAGATCTCGAATTCGAATATGCCTGCTGAAATTCAGGGCGAAGAAGGCAATATGGTTATCGAGAGAATCAGTCAGCCGGCCAGCGTTCGGATCCAATACCGTGACGGGCGTCCTGAAGAAAACATCAGCAGACAGCAAGCGGATAATTCCATGGTATACGAGATTCAAGCTTTTGCCGAGCTTATTGAACGCGGCAAGCTTGAATCGCCGGTTAACTCCTATGCCAACTCTCTTGTTGTCATGGAGATTATGGACGAGGCACGCCGCCAGATCGGGCTTGCATACCCTGCGGACAAGAAGTAAGCTCATAAAAAAAGCAGGCTGTTCCGGATGAAAAGTCCGAAACAGCCTGTTCGATTATGGAGCAACCGCTTCCGGGGTCGGCTCGTTTTGCTCCAGCTGCTGCATAAGGAAGCCGGAAAGCTCCTGATAACGCTTGGTGATCGTAGCAGCGGATACTTCATATTTTTCGGCAAGATCGTTTTTGCTCTTACCGGATTCGGTAACCTCACAGACCATATATTCCAACGCCGCACAGAATGCGCCGGATTTGCGATACGATGGTTTCGTCATATTCGTGAAATCATGCCAGATCATAACCGCCATTGCGATATGGTTAGGCTTGTAATCCTGTTTCATGGAAGCAATAAGTTCATGCGCCAGTTCTGCATATTGCGGATTAGCCCACGTGGATTCGTGGTCAACCAAGTGAACCAGTTCAGCTTCTGTAAAATGACGAATTGCATTGGAGGCTTTGCTTGTTCTAGCCGATTGTTCGTCCTTCGACATGCAGCACTTTTTATATTTCAAGCCGCTGCCGCAGTGACATTGTTCATTTCTACCTAGTTTAGACATAAGAGCTCCTTCGTGCGAAAATCTTTTATGCAAGAGTACATTCCTATATAATAACATAAAAAGAGATATGGAAAAACGAAAAACCTTCATTTTCCATTCTTTTCGTCCGGGGTAATAATTTTCATACGCCCGGGACAAGAAGCAAAGAATAGTCATTATACATATTTAGAAAGGTGTGAATGAGCGATGACAAACGTTGCATTCGTTAACAATTTAACCAAGTACGCTGAACTAATCGTACGAGTAGGCGTTAATGTACAAAAGAACCAGGAGGTATTTATTACAGGGGCTATCGATCAAGCTGACCTTGTACGGCTTGTCGCCGAGCAGGCCTATTTGGCCGGAGCAAGCAATGTCCATGTCGATTGGACGGATGACAGCTTGTCGCGCCTCAAATACGAGAAGGCTGCCGATGAGGTATTTACCCGTTTCCCGGAATGGGAGACCGCCAAACGGAATTCCTTCGTTGAGCGTAATGCCGTATTTATCTCCATCGTTTCTTCCAGCCCGGATCTGCTGTCGGGCATTGACTCGCAGCGAATTGCCAACTTCCAAAAGGCTGCTGGCCAAGGTCTGCAAGCATTCCGCAGAGCGGTTCAATCCGATAAAGTGAGCTGGACCGTTGTAGCCGCGGCCGGTAAAGCATGGGCTTCCAAAGTATTCCCGAGCGTTAACGAAGAAGAAGCTGTCAACCAGCTGTGGGAAGCGATCTTCAAGGCGGTTCGTCTCCACTCGGAAGACCCGGTGAAAGCATGGGAAGAGCATAACGCTACGCTTCATTCCAAAGCGCAGGCGCTCGATGAGAATCGTTTTGTAAAGCTGCATTATACGGCTCCTGGTACGGATATGACGATCGAGCTTTCGGATAAGCATATTTGGGTTGCCGCAGGCAGCGAAAACCAGAACCATGTTTCCTTCATGGCTAACATGCCGACGGAGGAAGTATTTACGGTACCGCAAAAGACCGGGGTTAACGGTTATGTGTCCAGCACGAAACCACTCAGCTACGGCGGCAATATTATCGATAACTTCAAGATTACGTTTGAAGCCGGCCGGATCGTGAAGGTAGAAGCAGAGCAAGGCCAGGAAACTCTTCAAAAGCTTGTTGATACAGACGAAGGCTCGCATTACTTGGGCGAAGTTGCGCTTGTGCCGCATGAGTCGCCGATTTCGCAATCGAATATTCTGTTCTATAATACTTTGTTTGACGAGAATGCATCGAACCATCTGGCAATTGGCAGCGGTTATGCGTTTAATATCGACGGCGGGAAACAAATGTCTCCGGAAGAGCTGGCCGAGAACGGCGTAAATGCCAGCATCACGCATGTTGATTTTATGATCGGATCCGCTGAGATGGATATTGACGGCATCAAAGCCGATGGAACAATCGTGCCGATCTTCCGCAAAGGGAACTGGGCATTTTAAGAACGGTAGGTGAGGATGAAATGGCGAAGAAGAAAAGAACGGCACCTGCAGCGAGCCACAGGGCGAATACAAGCCCTCAGCAGGAGCAGGGGACAACGTTAAAGGATATGCTTAGCGCAGACGTACTGCAGAAGCTTAAAGCCCAATCTGACGAGATGAAGGCGGCTGAGGAGCAGCGGAAGCAGAAAGCGCGGACGGAAGCCGAGGAGGCCCGCAAGAAGGAACAGAAGCGCCTGGAGAGCGATATGGGCTATCTGCTGGAGAACAGCAAGCTGGATTGGCGAAAATATAAATAAGAGCAGGGAAGAGGCCTCTAAGCCGCGAGACATCGCGGTTTAGGGGCCTTTTCTTTTTTTGGGTAAGGCAGAATCGTGCTTGTCATCATATAACTATTAATAATAATATACAACTCCTTTCGCATAGGCATGGTATAGAAGATCGGGATTTTGGCGATTGCTGAGAGAAAGGGCTGAAATGTACATTGTACAGGTGACGACGATGAGAAAAAATTTATCGGGTAACAAGCTCCTTCTTCCGGAAGAGCTGCGGTTCCAGAACGTGACGGAGAGCAGGCTTACGATTCATGAGGTGTACGATCGCATATTGAATTTTATGGCGAGTGATCCAAGGGCGGCTTATCATTTTGTCATTGGGACAGACAGCCAAGGTTTTAACGGATATACGAAGTTCGTAACAGGCATCATTATCCGGCGGATGGGGAAGGGCGCTTGGGCTTGTTACAGGCAGGTTGTTGTCCCGCGGGAGCTGACCTCCCTGAAGGAGAAGCTGACGATGGAAACGGCTTTGTCCCAGGAGGTTGCCTATTATTTCGTGGATGGCGCTATCCAGCGGATGGAAGAAGTGCTGCTACCATTCGTTTACCAGGGAGCTTCGCTTGATTTATTTATCGATATCGACGCAGGCACGGAGCCAACCGTTAATAAGACATCGCTTTATGTAGAAGAGATGATCGACCGGGTAAAAGGGATGGGAACGTATCTGGCAAGGGTGAAGCCGGATTCCTACGCTGCATCGGCTTATGCCAACCGCCATACGAAGAAGCCTGTCCGATTCAAAAAGCGCCAGGGTCTTGTGTAAGTAGACGGCGTTTCTTTTTTTGCAACAATAATGAACAAGGTTTAGCTTAATTCATAGCAGGACAAGTTCTTAAGCAGCCGCAGGCCTTATGGCCTGCGGCTTTTTTGCGTTTCGGAAGGTTTTTTTTCGATAGCTGTAGAATGAAATACGTATAGGGGAAGGATGGGATGTCATGGGAAAGGAAAGGACGCTAGTCATTAGCGATATTCATGGTTGTTACGATGCTTTTAACCGGCTGCTCGAGCGGGTTAATTACGAGCCGGTAAAAGATCAGCTCATATTGCTAGGAGATTTCGTCAGCAAGGGGCCGGACAGCAAGATGGTTGTTGAACAATCGGCTAGCCTGGTCCGGGAGCATGGTGCCATTGCGGTTCAAGGCAATCACGACGAGCGCTTCGTGGATATTGTCCGCAACAAAACCAAAGAGGCAAGGGAGAAGTTCTTCCGCCATGGCGGCCGTCAGACCGTGTACAGCTATCTGAAGGGAAGCGATATGACGGGCAGCGAGGAGGATCTGCTGAACAGGCTCAGAGAGACGGTTCTCGAGCGTTATCCTTACCACGCGGATTTCCTCGAGCAGCTTCCTTATTACTACGAGGATAAGCATTTCATCTATGTGCATGCGGGACTGAATCCGAAGTACCCGAACTGGAAGGAACAGCCGAAGAGGGATTTCTTATACATTAAGGATTCGTTCCACAGGGCGGATACGGTCGTTGATAAAGTAGTCGTGTTCGGCCATACGAAAACCGTTGATCTGCATGGCAGAGCGGATGTCTGGTACGGCAAAGGCAAGATTGGAATCGACGGAGGCTGTGCCAGCGGCCTTCAATTGAACGCGCTTGAGATTATCGGCGAAGAGGTACGGTCATTCTCGGTGCCTGCAAGAAAAGCAGCGATATCATAGTAACAATCTGGAGCGGATATTCCGCTCCTTTTATTTTTAAGATTTTTAATATATAAGAGAAAGGTGAAGGATATAATCGAAAAATGTCGAACTTATGAGTAATAAGAACTATTTTCCAATATTTGAGGTGTAAAGATGAAGGCCATTCTGAAGTATACGATTTTCATTTTATTATCTATAGCAGTCATCACTTCAATAAGCCCCACGATCACCTTTGCGAATACAGAAGAATCAGCGTCGAAAATACGAATTACAGAGTGGCAGCTTCATCCGGGGAATGATGAGGATAACAAGATACCGCCTGCCGATGGCTGGATTACCGTGAAGGAAAACGAGAAGGAGCCGGTGTTGCCGAAAGGGACAAGTTCCATGTGGGTTAAAATTCAGCTGCCAGCTGAATTCGATTCACATGCAGGGCTGCTTGTTAATAAAGCTTATGCGCAAAATGTTTTTGCTTATATAAATGGATCGATGGTTTATGAATCGATCAGAGATCACTACTATGATGTAAATAAATTTGTAATTCCTTTGGATGGCCCAACAAATGAAACCCTTTACATCCATTTGGTAAACGAAACGGGGAACATAGGAATTAACGGTTTTGTTTTTGGCGATTATACGAATTTATATCGTAATATGGTTTTACAAGATTTACCTGATATTATTTTAGGAGCGGCATTTATTTTTGTAGCTGCCATTATGTTCTTTTGCATGATTTTTTTAAAAAAGGTTCATGTATCAGGATGGAAATCACTTAGCCTAATTATTTTATCCTTAGGCTGCTTACTGATTCTATATTCACCATTTTTATATTCAGTTTATGAGGAATATGGTTTTCTGTTTGCAACAGGAACCGACTTGTCCATTAATGTTTTATTTCCAGCCCTATTCTTCTTTTTGGAAACGATTTTTGGAAAAGGGAAATTCGCACTTGTACGTATTATAAAGTATTACGCAATGAGTCTTATTACCTTATCAACTATTGGGCTAGGTATAAATATTGCTACCGATAATGCTTACTATTCGATTTATTATTTAGTAACAACAACTTTATTTGCAATCGGAGTAATTGGTGGAGGTATTATTTTTGTCGGTTTGCTTGTCATTCATAGTTTAAAGAAACAGAAAGATGCAATTATTGTTTCTATTGGTTTTGGCATATTCATATTACTTGCGGTATTTGATATGTTCAAATATTATGCGGCTTCAAGAAACTATGAGTTTCTTTATTGGAAGTGGGGCATTGTATGCTTCATACTTTCTTTAGTTATCACGCTTGGGAGGCAGATTGTATTAAGTTTTGAGAAGGTCGTCACCTATTCAAAACAGCTAGAGATTTTTAATAATGAGCTTCAGCGCTCAGAGAAAATGGATATGATAAGTCAGCTTGCAGCTTCAGTAGCACATGAAGTTCGAAATCCCTTACAAGTAACACGTGGTTTTTTACAGCTTCTTGAGGAAAAAAGTATAAGCAACAAAGAAAAAAATTATATGGTCCTAGCTATTAATGAACTAGATCGTGCTTCTGAAATTATCACCGATTTTCTTACATTTGCGAAACCTCAGCTAGAACATGTTACATTACTTAATATAGCGAATGAGTTTAAGCATATAGGCAGTATGCTAATACCTTTGGCGAATTTACAAGGTGGAAAGCTTAAATTGAATATTCCAGATCATCTACAGATACAAGGGAATTCATCGAAATTTAAGCAAGCTTTTATTAACATGATTAAAAATAGTATTGAAGCATTAGAGGGTGATGGAGAAATCGAAATAAAAGGATACCGAGAAGATAATAGGGTTGTTGTTCAAATAAAAGACAATGGAATTGGGATGACCGAAAGCGAGCTTGCAAAGTTAGGTGAGCCTTATTATTCAAATAAAACTAAAGGTACTGGGCTAGGTCTTATGGTGACTTTTAGTATTATTGAAGTAATGCAAGGAAATATTGTATTTAAAAGCAGCAAAGGCATTGGAACTGAAGTTTATATTTCTTTTCCAGCAGCATAATAGAAGAACCCCTCCAAACTTTCGGAGGGGTTCTCTTGTATGTTCAATTACCAAGTGGGAATCTCTTCATTTGAAGCAGCTTTCATCATAGAAGGTTTCGGAGGGAGGACAAGATAGAAATGCTCTGGCGATTCTTCTACTACACTGATTTCAAAATTTTCTGGAATCTCAACGCCAAAGACATCTTTGATAGCTGCTTTAGGATCTGTCAACAACTGCTGTTTAAAAGCGTCGTCTTCCCAAGCCTTTTGAATAATTTGATCGCGAGTAACCTGATTCGACAAAATAACCCCTCCAAAATATGTAGTAATACCACTTTAGTACTAGAATTATAACATAATAGTTAGATAAATTATACTGAAATTTGTGAATTTTCGACAAAATATAATAAAATATGACTAGTCTATTAGACTGTGTTGTTAATTGATTAAATAACTGCTACTGAGTGGGAAAACAAAAAAGGAGCCAACATCAAAATTCGATGTTGGCTCCTTTTTGTTTATAAATTACCAGCTTGGAAATTCTTTAACGTCTTGTTGTTTCATTTCGGATGGCTTAGGCGGGATAACGAAGAAATATTCGTCGGACGATTCCTCTACTACTTTGATTTGCGCAGTAGTAGGAAGTTCGATACCAAATGCTTCTTTAACAGCAAGCTTAGGGTTAGCTATGAATTGTTGTTTGAAAGCTTCGTCCTCCCAGACCTTTTGAATGATTTGGTTACGAATAGCTTGAGGAGAAGTAGTGCGTGTATTAGGCGTCTCGAATTTGTCGAACAGTACAAATGGAGCAGGTGTTTGTTTCAATGCGATGTTTTTCATTTCTAAATCCCTCCATAATATATGTAATAATTTATATGTTCAAATAAATTATATCATATAAAATAGGCACATTATACTATTATCTAGGTATTATTCGACAGAATATAGTCGAATCCGCCAGACAACAATGCGGTTTTTGTCTCATCTACTTGTTTGGCAAAATGATAAAGATCTTCATAGATGGAGTAACTAAAGTGCAGTAGATGCTTTAATTGCAGGGTGTGATTGGCTATGAAACTGATATGTTCATGACAACTATTTGTATAGTCGAGCAAGATACTTCGATCGTAGATATAGGATTCAACTTCCAACACTTCGAGTGGCGCTTCTTGTTTTTTTATGGCTTTAATCATAGACAAGAGACAATTATAGTTATTATCTTGCAAATCTTCCTTCCAGTCTGCCAAATCATCTGCGAGCTGTAGGAGAACAAGACTATGGTCAACAAGCTGCTCCACTTCTTCGATTTTCTCCGGTTGATTTGCTAATAACAGGGCTCCTGTACTAGCTAGCTTAAGAGGAGAAGCTTTTTTGGCGATCATTAGATTATCCGACATGAAGTAGTCTTCTTTATTTTCGTTTACAACAGTTACTGCCCACTCGTTAACGTATTTCTGCCGATAGTTCCAGAATGGAGATGCTGCTTCAAACATTTCACGAAGAATAAACTCGAACTCGGAATGGAGAAGCTGCGCAAGAGCAAGTTGTTCTTTCCATGCGATAGGAGTCTCATCCATTACGTCGTCTTGCAGGAAGTAATAAAGCATATTGAATACGTTCGCCAATGAAAACTTACGACATTGTTCAACGGTTATGTTAGTGATCTCATTCATCCAATAGGGCAGCAGATAACATATATAGTTTTTTGCACTTTCCTTTTGAAAAACATCAAACTTGTCCAGATATACTAATCCCTTTTGATTAAATGGAGAAGGAAACTTATTGATTCTTACACGAGCTTCGGAAAAGACTTCTAATAATTCTTCCTTGAATGAATCTAAGTAGTTCCTAGTCATGATGCCCTCCATTAGTTAGTTCATTATTCATCACGCTTCATAACCTCCATCAAAGCAACAATCTTGACGGAGTTGAACTCCTCCGGAGAAAGGCGCGAGAGAAGAGTTTCCTTAATGGACTGCTTCTCTTCCGGCGTCAGGCCGTCCTTTGCTTTATCGGCGAGTCCGGTTAATTCCTTCATGGAGAACTTGCTGAGCAGAAGCTGGGCCGCTTCATCCTTATTCTTCACAACAAGCTGTCCGCCTGTGGACGGCTTGTCCGCCGGCTTTGTATCTTCCTTACCGCCGCTTGCCGCATTGCCAGAACTAGAACCTGATTTATCCGGCTTTTCCTCACTTGTACCTTCGGCTTTACCGCCGTTGCCGGCATCGGTAGAGATAGAGCCTTGCAGGGCTTCTACAGCCTTTTTATCGAAATATTTGGAGTTATCGGCAATGATCTGCTGAACGGCGGGATCCTTCTTGAACGACTCGATTTCATCGGTGGTCAGGATTTGATCGGCCATTTCATTCATCATTTTGTTGGATAAGTAGTGGAGCCCGATCTTGTAACCGGCAAATCCGACGACGCCAACGATGACGATCACGGTCAGCAGTCTGGTCCATATAACCGTGCTTTTCTTTAATGGCTTTCGGGAGCCGCCGGGATACTTGATCCAGGCTCTGCCGTCCTTGCTTTTGTACTTTTGAATACCTACGAGACGGAGGGGCGTATTCACCTTTTTGAATTCCATTTGTATCGAAATCTCCTTTTGTATCCCAGCTGTAATATGGCTTATTATACCATATATAAGTAGATTACTAGAAACCGATCTAGTCCCAATTCCTCACCTGCTCATTCGAAAGAACTAGCGGTAAACTAATTTACACTTTCCTGACTATTTGTTAAGTTTTGATTGAGAAATACTAATACTTCCATTAAGATAAGAGAAACGCTAGGTAAATTTTCCAGAACAGGACCAAGGTCGTGGATAGGACTGTACCTCAGCAGGTTAATGAAACCATGGCTCCTGCATTAAAGTTAGATGAGAAGCGTTACTTCTTTAATGTGGAGGTTGTCGGGCATGACAAGAGAGCTGGAGGTTTACGTTGTCTTAACGGACACGGGAACATTATTTACGAGAACGATTAAGTGGTTTACGAAGGATCCGCTTAATCATGCGTCGATCGCGTTTGACAGCGGGCTAAACGAAGTGTACAGCTTCGGCCGGAAAAACCCGCAGAATCCGTTCTTCGCCGGCTTTGTGAGGGAGAATATGCGCGGGCAGTTATTCGCCGAAGCCAGATGCGCCTTGTACCGCTGCCGCATACAACCGGCTGCTTACGCCAAGATGCGCGGCGTTATTGCGGAGATGGAACGGAATAGGGAGCTGTACCGGTATAATCTGATCGGGGTTATCGGACTGCTGTTTAACACTAGGATCATTAAGAGGGATTACGCCTATTTTTGCTCGGAATTTGTGGCATCGGTATTTGAGAAGAGTGGGGTCCATCTTGTAAATAAATCTTCGTTTCTTGTAACGCCGGGGGATCTAGAGAATACATCGAAGCTGGAGCTTGTGTACGAGGGCAGGCTGCAGGACTTATTAGATAAATGCATAAACGAGGAAGCTGGAAAACGCCTTGCGTAATAGACGCAAGGCGTTTTTGCTTTTTTTAACCGTTTACAACTTCGCCGCCGTTAATGTGGATGAATTGGCCGGTCACATAGCTGGAATCCTGGGAGGCCAGATATACGTAAGCCGGGGCAAGCTCATACGGCTGTCCGGCCCGTTTCATTGGCGTATCCGATCCAAAGGTGGATACGGATTGCTCATCGAAGGTGGACGGGATAAGCGGAGTCCAGATTGGACCGGGAGCAATGCCGTTGATCCTTATGCCGCGTCCGGCCAGGTTGGTTGCAAGCGCTCTTGTAAAAGAGACGATGGCGCCTTTGGTAGCGGAATAATCAATTAAGGTCGGATTGCCTTTATAGGCGGTGATCGATGCCGTATTAATGACGGATGCGCCTTGCTTCAGATGAGGAAGGGCGGCTCTCGTCATAAAGAACATGCCAAACACGTTAGTCCGGAACGTCTTCTCAAGCTGCTTCGCCGTAATATCTTCAAGCCGCTGCTGCACATGCTGCTCGGCTGCATTATTCACAAGAATGTCCAGCTTGCCAAAGGTCATCACCGTCTGCTCAACGGCATTCCGGCAAAATGCTTCATCCCCGATATCTCCGGGAATTAACAGGCAGCGTCTTCCGGCTTGCTCGATCTCCTGTTGAACAAGCTTGGCGTCTTCATGCTCATTGTAGTACACGATGCTTACGTCGCAGCCTTCGAGGGCGAACGCCACCGCAACCGCACGGCCGATACCGCTGTCTCCACCGGTAATAATGGCAGCTTTATTCTCAAGCTTGTTTGCCGCTTTATATTGATCGGTTTTATAGACTGGAAGCGGGTTCATCTCGGATTCTATGCCTGGCTGATGATTCTGATGCTGGGGCGGGAAAACCGCGGTCTTGTTGCTTGATGATTGTGACACAGGGTAAAGCCTCCTTTTCTGGATATCCGTTCTTGTCTATTAGTGTGGGAAGTTGGAAGGCCTGCTATACACTATGCTTGAGCGGAGGCGGAGGAATAGGCGAAAGCCTGTCTATATGCGACAAGTGTCTAATAAAGGGTTAGTGCTAAAAATGCTAATTGACAATGATTATCATTGTGAATATACTCATTGGTAGTTCATTACGGAATTATATATTAAATGGATGAGGGGTTAAGGATTCATGAAAATCAAGGTAGCTGCGGTAGTGCTGGCAAGCGCGGTCGTATTTGCGGGATGCGGCTCGAACAATAACAATGCGGATAATGCTAAAGAGGCTGCCGCGAATACTACAACAAATACAGAACAATCGGCGGCGCCGAAGGTGGAGAACTGGGATGAGATTACCGGCCAATACCGCCAGTATGCTCTCGATCAAACCGATAAGCTGGTTGCCGAAACCGATAAATTCGTTCAAGCGGTGAAGTCCGGCGATGTAGAGACGGCGAAGTCGCTGTACGCGCCAACCCGGATGTATTACGAGAGAATCGAGCCTATCGCGGAAGCTCTTGGCGATCTGGACCCTAATATCGATGCACGCGAAAATGATGTGGAGGAGAAAGACTGGCGCGGTTTCCACCGCATCGAGCAGGCGCTTTGGGTGAACAACGCAACTGCAGGCGCGGAAGATTATGCTTCCCGGTTACTTGACGATACGAAGACGCTTCGTGCCTTGATCGAAACGGTAGACGTAGAACCTAGCCTGCTCGTAACGGGAGCGGTTGAGCTGCTAAACGAGGTATCCTCTTCGAAGGTAACCGGCGAGGAAGAGCGCTATTCGCATACGGACCTGTATGATTTTGCGGCTAACGTGGAAGGCGCGAAAAAAATCTACGAGCTGCTGAAAGCCGAGCTGAACAAGCAGGACGCTGAATTGGAAGCGCAAATCGGCACAAGCTTTGACAACCTGGAGCAAGCACTCGCAGCGTATAAGAGCGGGGACGGATACGTTTCCTATACCGATCTGAAAGAGGAAGATACCAAGAAGTTGAGCCAATTGCTTGACGCATTAGCTGAACCGTTGTCCCATATGGGAACGATTCTGGGAGCGTAATGAGATGACAACAGACAACAAGAATAATCAAGCTGGAGACAGCATCTTGGAGAAACCGATCAGCCGCCGGGATATATTGCGGCTGGCCGGTGTTGGAGGCGCCGGGCTATTGCTTGGCGCTTCAGGCGTTGGAGCGATTTTCGGAGCAAAAGGCAGCTCCGCCTCGGTTGCGGCCAAGGCAAGCAGCGAGGGCAGGATAGAATTTTACGGCAAGCATCAGGCCGGCATAACGACACCCGCGCAGGATTTTCTGATGTTCGCTGCCTTTGATCTGACAACGAATTCGATTGATGACGTGCGCAAGCTGTTCAAGGCTTGGACGGAAGCTTCCGCATCCATGGCAAAGGGCGAAATGATTGGGGAGGTCAATGATAATCCGAATCTTCCTCCTGCCGATACGGGCGAAGCCGCGGGATTGAATCCTTCAAAAACAACGATTACGTTCGGCGTAGGACCGTCCTTCTTTGACGCGAGATTTGGGCTTGCCTCCAAACGGCCGGCTGCGCTTGTGGATTTGCCGGCCTTTGGCGGCGATGAGCTGCGCGAGGAATGGTGCGGCGGCGACATTGGGGTTCAGGTGAATGCCAACGACATGCAGACGGCCTTCCATGCGATCCGCAATCTGGCCCGCATCGCAAGGGGCAAGGCGGTGCTGCGCTGGACGCAGGAGGGGTTCCAGCGGACCGGCGGCGCCGATCCGAAGGGAGCAACTCCGCGAAACCTAATGGGCTTTAAGGACGGTACCGGCAATCCGGATACGAAGGACGAAGCGTTGATGAACGACGTCGTATGGGCGCAGAGCGGTGACGGCACGCCTTGGATGGCAGGCGGCAGCTATATGGTTGTCCGCCGCATCCGGATTCGGGTGGAAGTATGGGACCGTTCAACCCTTGGCGATCAGGAAGCGACATTTGGCCGGCATCGCGACAGCGGTGCGCCAATCGGCTCCAAGAACGAGTTCGATTCGGTGGACCTCGCCAAGAAGGATGAGAAAGGGAAGCCGCTTATCCCGGTAAATTCCCATGTTGCGCTGGCGCGGGGGAACGGCTCGGTCAAAATCCTCCGGCGATCCTATTCCTATTCGAGCGGCATGGATAACCGGACAGGGCAGTTTGATGCAGGACTCTTATTTATTTGTTATAACCGCGATACAAGAAAGCAGTTTATTCCGATGCAGCAGAAGCTTGGACAGATGGATGCCCTGAATGAATATATCGTTCACAACGGCAGCGCCGTATTTGCCTGCTTCCCTGGCGTACGCGAAGGCGGTTATATCGGCGATACGTTATTGTAGAAGGGAGAATGACTTGACATGACCGGGCAACATCAACCTAAAGCTTTAATCTCCCGAGTATTGCTGGTTCTAGTTGCGGTGTGGATCGGGACGTTTGCCGCAGCTTCAACGATTAGCCTCGGCAACACCGCTTATGCTGCGGATGCGTCGTCATCCGAACAGCTCGACAAGCTGCTGCCGCTTGTTGGCGGCGCTCTTGCCGCGGCGGGCGAAGGTGATTGGCAGGATGCCAAGGATCATATCCGGCAGGCGAACGAGAGCTGGGAGCAGCTAAAGACCGGGGCGAAGGCAGACTCTGCCGATGTATCCTCGGCCATTGCTCACGCCACGGAAGCGTTGGATCAGGCGGCTGATAAGCCGGATGAGGCGAAGGCGGCTTTATCGGCGTTAGCGAAAGCGATCAATACGTTTGTGAAGAGCGAGAAAGCAGCCGAAGTGCCGGCGCTGTCCGGGAAAGACGCTGCAGTAAGCCTGCTGCCTCTGGCGGAGAAGCTGCTCGGCAGCATTGAGGCCGGACAATGGGAGCAGGCGAATGCCGCATACAAGCAAATCAACGACGGTTGGCCGCCGATTGAGCAATCCATCCGCAGCGAGAATTTTACCGTGTATGGCAAGCTGGAGACGAGCATGAGCATGATCCGGATTGCCCTGCAGGCTGAACCTCCTCGTGCCGAGGATGCCAAGACTTATACAACAAACCTGATTACTCTTATCAACGACTATAAAGACGGGAAAATCGCAGCTGCAAGCACGGATTCGGAAGGCCTGACCATTGCGGATTTAATCGCGATATTAAATCAGGCATCGAAGGATATTGCAGCGAACCATTATGCCGAAGCAAACGGTCAAATGCAATCCTTCATCAGCAGCTGGCCTGCCGTTGAGGGCCAGGTGTCAATTCGGTCCGCCGCGGTTTATCAGAACATCGAGATCAAGATGACCGATGTGTCCAAATATCTGCTGGCCGCAAATCCGGTACCGGATAAGGCGGAGGCGGTTATCCAAGAGATCCGCGGTCAGCTCGAACCGATGACGTCGGAGGCCAAATATACGGCATGGGATGCCGGAATGATTTTGCTGCGGGAAGGACTCGAGGCGATTCTTGTTCTTGCGGCATTGCTTGCTTATTTGAAACGCACGGACAATCAGTCCAAAAATGTCTGGGTATGGTCGGGCGTATGGACGGGATTGCTCTTGAGTATTGCCTTGGCCGTACTGTTGACTACGGTCATTGCGGAAGCAACCGCGGGCAGCGCGCGGGAAGCGATGGAAGGGATTACGGGACTTGTATCCGTGCTTCTGATGCTTTCCGTGGGCAACTGGCTGCATAAGAAATCGAATCTGCAGGCTTGGAACAAATTTATCGATGACCGGATGGGCAATGCGCTTGCCAAGGGAAGCTTGTGGTCCCTATTTATCGTTTCGGGTCTCGCGATTTTGCGGGAAGGCGCGGAGACGACAATCTTCTATATCGGCATGGCGGGCTCCATCGATCCCGTTCAGATGATCCTCGGAATCGGAGTCACGCTCCTCCTGCTCTTGATTATCGGCTTTGCGATCATCCGCTTTAGCGCGAAGCTGCCGATCCGTCCGTTTTTCCTAACGGCTTCGGCTCTCATCTATTACCTGGTAGTCCGTTTCCTGGGGGAAAGCATTCATTCGCTTCAGGTCGCTTCATGGCTTCCGGCCCATTCTTCGGGATCTCTTGCCACCATTGGTTTCCTGGGCGTATACCCGACATGGGAGACAACGATTCCGCAGTTGTTCGTTCTTGCGGTTATATTAACAAGAATCGGAATTGTGCAACTTCGCAAAGTCCCGGCCAGGGGGCTTGCCGATTGACGTTTCACTTGATATGCTGAGTACATTAAAGTGAGGTGATCATATGTCCGCCAATGAACATAATGAGGTTCAAGCTGAGGCGCCAGCGCAAGCTAAGCCGCTTACACAAGCTGAACGCGCGAAGCAGCTTCTTGCTCAGAAGAAGCAAGGGCAAAACGGAGCAGCCGGTCAGAAGCATCAATCGACTTCCACGCAGGCTATGAAGAGCCAGAATACGAAGAAAGTAAACAACCAGCGCAAAAAAATGGGTGTTTAATAAAAACATGCAGGGGCTGTCTTTAACTAGTCTATTCGGGACTAGGCAAAGGCAGCCTTTTTTCATAGCGATAGCCCCGCCCGAATACGTATAAATGCCGCCTCTTTGCCTCATCCTTGGAATAGAGAAGAGGAGGAGGTTCCCCTGCTGAGCTATTGGTTAACGCATCGCCGCAAGCTGCCCGGCCTGATGCTCGTCTGCGCTCTCATCGTCATGCTGGAAGGGGCGGAAAGCGCTGCTAGAAAACAACATCCGCTTGCTAATCCAAGCACCTATGCGGCTGCCGTTCAAGTGGAAGAGGCACGTTATTCGGAGTGGACCATTCATGTCTCATCCTCGCATCCGAATTATCGGCTGGCGAAAGCCGAGCCGGTGTCCGGAGCCTATCTAGGTGCCTATGTGCTGCAGAACTCAACCATCCATAATAGCATGGCGGAGTTCAATAACTTAGCAGGGAAGCAGCATGCCAGCTTTTTTAAATATGTCGGTTACGGAGAGCCGTTCCCGTCCGAGTGGGTGTCTGAAGTAAAGGAAGCGGGCGCATTCCCCCACATTGCATGGGAGCCTAACGACGGGCTGGCCAAGGTGAAGGACGATGCTTACCTGCGGACATTTGCCGATGCGGCGCGCAAGGCCGATGTGCCCATTTTTCTGCGTTTCGCATCCGAAATGAACGGAACCTGGACGAATTACAGCGGAGACCCGGATCTCTATATCAAGACCTGGAGAATGGTTCATGACGTATTCGAGAAAATAGCCCCGAAAACGGCCATGGTCTGGACCGTGCTTAATGTGCCGGAGCGTCCGATTGAAGCCTATTATCCGGGTGACAATTACGTAGATTGGGTAGGAATCAACGTCTATAACGTAAGATATCATAACGGAGATATCCGGCAGCCTTCCGATTTCGAAGATCCGCTTCAGATGCTTGATTACGTGTATAACCGGTTCAGCAGGACAAAGCCGATTCAGCTGTCGGAGTATGGCGTTACCCATTATACGGTGACCGACGGTGTGAAGGATAACGCATTTGCCATTGCGAAAATCAACCGTCTGTATTCCAACCTTCCCCGGCTTTATCCAAGGGTTAAGGCTGTCTTTTATTTTGATGTGAACAATCTTGCGGAATATAATGAGGTACGGCGTATTAATGATTACTCCATCACGAATGAACCCCGGATCCTTGAAGCCTACAGACGGGCCACAGCCAGTCCTTATTATTTGAGCCGTTTAGAGGAGGACTTTGGAAGCGGGACTTCCGCAATCGTAAACCAGTCGTTTACCTACCGCGGTCATATATTCAAGTTGGACGGAGAACTGTATGCGGACGAGGAATTCTTCAGCCGGATCCTTCTGGCGGACGTAAAGACGATGGAGGACGGGACGACCCAGCTAATCCGATGGGACAACGGAATACCTAGAATGGCGCAGGTTCCGTTCGTTTCGCATAAAATATGGAGCGGTTACAAATTGAACGGCGTCACACCGTTATGGAGGGACATAAAAGCTCTCCCCCTTGTTCTGGCAGCCAAGGAGCTTGGCTACCGGATCAGCTGGAATGGAATTCACATCTACATGGAGGAATGAAACCGCTTATCCCCCCGCATAATGAAAGTACACAATTCCATTAACACAGCATGAACGGAGGGATGAATCATGACAGCGATCAGCGGCTCGCCTATACGGATTTACTTGCTGGCTGGCGTTGCTACAACCAAAGGCTATTTTGACGAATGCAGGAATCAGCTTGACCGGATATTTCGGGCGGATGGCCGCGAGCCAATCATTCATATTCTGCACCCGTATGGAGATGTAAGTCGTAATCTGTACCGGCAAATTGTTGAAGTCGGCACGGATCTTACCAACCGCTTGTCCATTGGCCGGATCGGCGGGCGTGCGGCATTCCAGCAAGTGAAGGAAACGATGAAGAGCGAGGAGGAGCCGATCCTTTTTATCGGACATAGCGGGGGGGGGGCAGCAGCCTATCAGGCGGGGAAAATGCTGCATCAGCAGCGTCTGAACCGGAATTTCCGGATTGTTCAGGTGGGCTCGCCTCGCATTCCGATTCATCCGGAGCTGCGGGATAAAGTATGCTTTCTTCACTCCGTTGATACGGAAGGAAAACTCACCGATCCGATCAGCCGGATCGGTACTTGGGGAGGATGGTCGGCGGAAGGGGCATCGGTGCCTCGCTGGAACCGGTTCAAATATTCCCCGTCTATTGTGGAAGGGATTCCGTTAATCGGCGGACATGCTCATTATTTCTGTCATCAGACTCCTTACGTGGATCAGAATTCGGTATGCAATTTGGATAAGACCATTAACCGGGTACGGAACTGGCTCCTTCAATCCTGGACCTGAAAACGATAAAAAAACTCCGCAGCTTTGCGGAGTTTTTTGTTCAAGTTAGCGGGCACCAGCCCGGCGGCTCCGAGCAAATCGCTTCGGCGAACTGCGGCTCCTCGCCGCATAAGTCGGCAAAATAGCTGCTCAGAATATGATTGCCGGAGACCGAGCCCATCCGGAAGGCGCGTTTTACCTCGCCTTTGACATGCATATAGAAATACGTTTTCTTCGTATCCGGAGACTGATAAACAAGCGGAGGCAGATGGGGAACGATATCGTATTCGTTTTGGAGGCGCCAATGCGTCTCTACCGTATTGTTGTATAGCTTGACGAAGCGAGTATCCCCGACTCTTGGAGCGCCAAAGGTATAGACGATGGGCGCGGTAAACGGCGTATTGACGGCGATATCGAGGGCAGCTAAGGTAGCCAACGCTCCGCCTAAACTATGGCCGGTAATAAATAACGGTTTTTCTACCGGCAGCTGCTCGATCAGATCAAGCACCTGCGAGCGGGTGGATGTATAAATGTCGGTAAAGCCTTTGTGGGTTTGGCCGGCATTTTTAACGGGACGGTATGTCGTCTGTTGGGCAATAAAATCCGATACCCAGTCCACGGCTGAACCGGAGCCCCGGAAGGCCAGAACGGAAGAACGGTCCGATTGCAAAACAAAGCCAAAGCGTTCCTCGGTATCATCATAAGCTTTGGCAGAGAAAGCCCCCACTAGTTCATACCCTCGGGGGACAAGGAAAAGGCCGTCCTTATTCTCGAATTGTGAGTAAGTCTGTCCAGCAATACCGGCAAGAAACAGGGCGATGCGGAGATCAAATGGCTGCGGCTGGCCTTGTCTCATTGGCCTTGGCAACGCCGTCGTCGTATTAGAATTGGACCTTCTCGTTGTTTTTGCCATATACGGATCCCTCCGCTCTTATCTTGGGCTGGTTATGTATACTATGTCTGGGCGCTTGTATGGGGAACTGATTCCTCTTGACTTTTTGAAATAAAACATTGTAACATAATAGAAATTTCATACGAAGGCCATGACCAAAGACATGATCTCCTTCCCTATATCCGCCCAGAGAGAGAAGCCCCGGCTGAAAGCTTCTTCGGTGAAAGATCGGGATTACCGCTTTGCAGCCGTCACCTGGAACCCGCAATTGCGACAGTACACGTAACCGACTGATCCCCGTTAACGGATTCCAATGAGCATCGTCGCGCCGATTACGCGCGGGATGGAATTAGGGTGGAACCACGAGCTGAACGCACTCGTCCCTTGCAGGGAGAGCTGCGTTTTTTTGCGTTCAAAAAATAAGGAAGAATTGGAGGAGCAAAAATGGAGATTCAAGCTGTTTGGCCAGACGGAAGCATAAGGAGGGTATTGCAAGGCACGACCATTGCGCAGGTAGCGGAATCAATGGATGCCGATTGGAAGAAAACGATAATAGCGGGGGCAATCGACGGCACGATGACCGATCTTGATGAGCCGTTTGGCGATGGCAGCCGAATCGACATGATTGCTCTGGACAGCCCGGAAGGGCTTTATATTTCCCGGCATAGCACCGCGCATGTGCTTGCGCAGGCGATCAAACGGCTGTACGGCAGCGAAGCGGTAAAGCTGGGCATCGGACCGGTAATCGAGGACGGCTTTTATTACGATGTAGACCTTGCCCATACGCTTTCGACCAAGGATCTGGAAGCCATAGAAAAGGAAATGCGGAGCATCGTCAAGGAAAACTTGCCGATCAGGCGGAGGGTTGTATCGCGGAAGGAAGCGCTGGCTCTTTTCGAAGAAAGAGGGGAGCCGCTCAAGCTGGAGCTGATCCGGGATTTGCCGGAAGGCGAAGTAATCCGTATTTACGAGCAAGGGGAGTTTGCTGACCTGTGCCGCGGGCCTCATTTGCCTTCAACCGGGCGCATCAAAGCCTTCAAGCTGCTTCACGTGGCAGGCGCTTATTGGAGGGGCAATTCCGACAATAAGATGCTTCAGCGCATCTATGGTACAGCATTCCTCAACAAGACGGAGCTAGCCGACTATTTGTACCAGCTGGAGGAAGCGAAGAAGCGGGACCACCGCAAGCTGGGCAAAGAGCTGGAGCTGTTCATGTTCTCGGAGGAAGCGCCGGGGATGCCGTTTTACCTGCCCAAGGGAATGGCGATAAGGACTGCGCTGGAAAGCTTCTCCCGGGAGCTGCTTAACCAGAACGATTATGAAGAGGTCCGCACGCCGTTTATGATGAACAAGCGGATGTGGGAGCAGTCGGGACATTGGGATCATTACAAGGACAACATGTATTTCACTAAAGTTGACGAGTCCGAATTCGCGTTAAAGCCAATGAACTGCCCGGGGCATATGCTGATCTTCAAGAACAGCTTGCGCTCCTATCGGGAGCTCCCGGTACGACTGGCGGAGTTCGGCCAGGTACACCGGCATGAGCTGTCGGGGGCATTAGGCGGCATGATGAGGGTACGCACGTTCTGCCAGGATGATGCCCATCTGTTTGTCCGTCCGGATCAGATTGAAGCGGAAATCGGCAAGGTCATGCATTTGATCGGTGAGGTGTACAAGGTATTCGGGTTTGCTTATACCGTCGAGCTGTCGACCCGGCCTGCCGATTATATGGGCTCGGATGAGCTGTGGGATGAAGCCGAGCAGTCTCTAAAGAATGTGTTGGATGCACAGGGAGTGAACTATCGCGTTAATGAAGGAGACGGTGCCTTTTACGGACCGAAAATCGACTTTCATATCGTGGACGCCCTGAAGAGAAGCTGGCAGTGCGGAACCATCCAGCTTGATTTCCAGATGCCGGAGAAATTTGATCTGTCTTATATCGGCGAAGACAATAAGAAGCAGCGGCCGGTTGTTATCCACCGCGCGGTTTACGGCTCTCTCGACCGGTTCATCGGTATTCTGATCGAGCATTACAGCGGGGCATTCCCGATCTGGCTGGCCCCGGTGCAGGCCAAGGTAATACCGGTATCGGAGCATGAGCTGGATTACGCGCTTCAAATCAAATCGCAGCTTATTCAAGCGGGAATTCGGGTAGAAGTGGACGCCCGCAGCGAAAAGCTCGGCAATAAAATAAGGAAGGCCCAGCTTGAGAAGGTTCCTTATATGCTTGTCGTCGGGAAAAACGAGCGTCTAAGCGGAAGCGTATCGGTCCGCAAACGAGGCGAGGCGGAAGGATCCGTGCAGCAGCCGGAAGAGATCGCCGGAGCGATTATAGAGGAACTCCACAGCCGGAGATAGGCATGCAAAAAAGGCGCTTCCCGACGATTTTAGATCGTCTTGGAGCGCCTTTTGCGTGACAGCTGGGACAGGTTCGGTTCCGTCTCCATGCTTTCGCTTCTATCGGTTAACTGTTCTTCGAGCATCACGGCCTGCTTTTTACTTTTCTTGTTTTTATTGGAATCCCGTCCCGTGAGCAAATCGCCGGTCCAGCCCTTTTGCCATAACCAGACATAAATCAGGATGGTGATTACAAGGATAACGACGCACATCCCCGCAAAGCCCAATTGATGAGTATCCCAAGGAAGCGGTTTGAAGTTTGTTCCCCATAGGGCACCTATAACGGTAGCAGGCGTAAAGATAACGGTGAAGATGGTCAGCGTCTTCATAATATCGTTGCCGCGGAAGCTGGAGAGCGCGTCATCCATCGAAATCAGCGTATCGATCTCGAGCGCGTAATGCTTCAGCAGAGAATCAATCCGGTCCAGCTTGTAGGTGGTGCGTTTGAATACTTCCGTCTCGGTAAGCGTGTCCATAAAAGCCTCCTGGGCAGCACCGTACAGCTCGCGGATAGGGATAAAAAGATGGCTCCAATGCAATAAATCATAGCGGCGTTCAAAGATAACGTCGAGGAGCCCCGTTCTATTCGAGATCCGCATGGCCTGCTCAAGCTCGCCCAGCCTTTTTTCAAACCCGTCAAGTCCCGTATGGAACGGTCCAAGCAGCTGCCCCAGCATAATAAAAAACGCTTCGGGAGCGGATGCGCAGTCTTTGAGCCTGGAAGTAACCGAATCATCCTGCAATCGAATCATGAGTCGCAGGTCCGTATGCAGGGTAACAAGCTTATCCACGGTAAGCCAGAAGTGAAAAGGCTGCACATCGGTCATTTCCTCCGACGCCTGCAGCATCAAGGTGCCAGATACGATTGTACCGTGATCGGCATAATGCGCCACGGTAACCTTATTGACCTGTCTGCCCCAGCACTCGTCCAGCCAGCTTGAGCATTCGGGAAGGAGGCGCTTGCATGCCAATTGTTCTTCCATGTCGTCGTCTGTTACAGGAGGTGCTGTAAATGTCATAGATGCCTTAGACGTTTCCGTTTTTTTTCGATTGTCTTTGCGCTTTGGCAGTTCCTCGGTCGTCTCCATAGGAGGCCGTTCCAGCTGAAGCACATGCCATTCCCAGTCGTCGGGATAGCGAAGCATCCGGTGAATCATTTTTTACCTCCTGTTCGTTCCTGTCTAAATTCCGATTTCCATGTCGCTTACTCTTCATCATAACCTGAACGGCTTTCTTGCACAACCTTCCTATAACCGAGATTAAACGAGATTGATTGCGGGTGAAACAGGGTATAACTACCTTGAAGGAAGAAGAGGAGGATGATGGACAATGGCTAAAATAATTGGATCATTCGCTACACAGCAGCAGGTAATCGATACTATTCATTCCCTTGAGCAAGCCGGTTTCGTCCAAGGGGAAATGAAGATCCTCGCAAAGGATAGCGAGCATTCCCGGCGAATTGAAGCCGAGAGCGACATCCACGTCGACGAATTGACGGAGCTGGCGCAGACGGCAAACGAAGCGGAGAGGGACGAAAGCCGCGGAAGGGCTTGGACGGGAGCAGCTTTTATCCCGGCCATCGGTCTGACGGGAGGCGGCTCATGGAACCCGGGATTTGCGGCTGCGGGGCTGACGGCGATGGGCAATACGCTGACCGGCGATTATATTTTCGGCGATGAGGATCATATCGAAGGGGCTATGATGGCGCTTGGACTCGAGGAGCAGGAAGCGGCCTCCTGCCGCGATTCCATTCGGGAAGGCGCAACCTTAGTCATAATCGAGACGGAAGAGAGCAAATCCTTGCTGGATAAGGATGGCGGCCCGGATTTGTCGCGTCTGGGCATTGCGGAAGGCATTTACAGGGAGCACGGAGCGAAACGGATTTTCCACGGCTCCTGACCTCTCTCCGGATATAGAAGAAGGGATTCGGCTCTTGGCTGAATCCCTTTTTGCGTGCTGCTGCGTCGCAACCGACTTATGCTTGAAGGGTTGACCGCTTCAGCCCTACGATATCGACGAGCGGATGATGCCCCTCTTTGATGAGAGCAAGCAGGATATTAGAAGCCATCATGCTGTACACCGTACCGTTTCCGCCGTACCCCAGGCAATAATAAACACCGGGCATAGCGGGATCCTCCCCTATAAAAGGCAGATTATCGACCGATTCTCCGAAGGTCGCGCTCCATTCGTATTCGAACGGGGCATCCAGCATCGGGAAGTGTGCGGTCAGCTTGTCATACAGCTTATCGATACGCTTGCTGCGCTCTTGCTCGCCGTCAATGGGATGCTCGGTCGGTTCATCCAGTCCTCCAATGATCACTCGTCCGTCCATAGTCGTTCTCATATATAAGTAAGGTCTGTCGGTTTCCCAGATCAGCATCTGTTTATGCCAATGAAGCAGCTTGTTCTTGTCTTGCACGGCAGTTACGGCGGCAAAGGAACGGTTCAAGACGGGCTTGACTAGCTGCCCCCGCAGCTCCTCGGGTTCATATCCAACGGCGTATACGACTTTGTCCGCCACAACGACATGTCCGCTGGCGGTTGCAAGCCGATGCTTGCCGTCTGCTGTACTCTCATGAGACACCACATCCGTATGCTCGAATATGCGCGCGCCGTTTGCCGTTGCGGCTTCTGCCATTCCGTGAACGAACCGGAACGGATTAATTTCGGCATCGCCGTTCGTAATAATTGCTCCGGAGCGGCGGAAGGGGAAATGCTTCGAAATCGTATCCGCTTCCCAAAAATCGACATCAAAGCCGTTCTGCCTCAGGGTCTCGTACTCCTTCCGAAGCTTCGGAAGATCCTGCTCCGAGCTGGCGTAATAAAGGCTGCTTCGCGGCACGAAATGGGGATTGGCAGACAGCTTGCCCGAAATTTTGCCAATCTGCGCAACGGCATCCTTGCAGGCAGCATAGAAGCTTACGGCAGCTTGTTTTCCGATCTGCCCGATCAATTCGCATAGCATAATGTCATTGGAAAATTGCAATAATCCCGTATTGGCGGAAGTGCTTCCGCCCGCAATCGTCTCTCTCTCCATAATGGCGACGTTGATGCCGCTATTCTGCAACGCATAGGCACACATGGACCCGGACATTCCGCCCCCGATAATGGCTACCTGCACTTGTATGTCTTCCGACAGGGCGGAATATTCCTTGTATTGCTCCTCGGTTGTCGGCCAGAACAACCGTCCGCTGTGCAGCTCCTTCATAAAGATCACCTCGCCCGTTAATATACCCAATTATGGGCTAACCTTGAATACCCGTTACGACTTCATTTGACGCATGGATTCGCGGTAGGCCGAGGGGGATAAGCCGTAGAATCGGCGGAATTGCTTGGAGAAATACAAGGAGTCCTGAAGCCCGACGGACGCCGCTATCTGCTCGATAGTAAGTCCTTCGCGTTCCCGGATCATTTGCCGGGCCTTGTCGATCCGGAGCTTGAGCAGGAACGTAATCGGCGATTCGCCTGTATAACGTTTGAATACCCGAGAAAGATAAGCGCGGTTATAGCCGAAGGACTCGGCCATCTGCTCGATCGATACGGGCTGGGCGTATTGGGTTGATAAATAATGAATCATTTGCTGGATCAGCTTATCGGTGTCATCTACATCCGTCATAGCTCCGTTATCTTCAGCCAATTGATGAACCGTGCAGAATTCAGCCAGCAGCAGCTGCAAATAACCGGCGGCTTTCAGATGGGCTGCAGGATCGTTTTTGCGAAAAATACTGAAAATGTGGTTGTACAGGACGCCTAGGCGCCTTATCCCAGCCGTCCCGGCGACGGGATTGGCCACGGAGAAGCCAGCCGCCTGCACAAGCTCCGCTGCCTGCGGGCCGTTAAAGGCGACCCAGCGGTAAAGCCAAGGCTCGTTGGCATCGGACACATAGCTGACAAGCGCCTCGGGTTCGATCAGGAAGGTATCCCCAGCCCGAAGAAGATAGCTTTTTCCTCCGCAGGTGAATTCTCCTTTCCCTTCAAGCACCGTATGCATGAGGTAAAAATCATATACTTTAGGTCCCCGCTGATGAGACGGTTTGGTTTGGCTCTCGCCTGCAAACAATACATTCATGTGCTCGTTGTACGTAATGACGGGATTGGAGGCTACCTTATAAGTATCTTGCCTCATCTTTAACGGCACCTGCCTTCCGGTGTTGGATTTACAATAATCCCATATTATCATGCCAAGAAGCTTGCTAAAAGTCACATAAATCCATGTAAAAAGCACTTTGCGCCATTTTGCTCGGGCAATCGCTTGCGTTATACTGAAAACAGAACAAAGGCTTCAAAAATTATACAAAAAAGGACTGTTGCAAGCATATGGCCTCTATCGAGCAGCTTACACAACAATTTATACAGCAATTCGGCGGAGAAGCCGCTGAGATCAAAGCTTTTCACGCACCGGGACGCGTTAATCTGATTGGCGAGCATACCGACTATAACGGCGGTTACGTATTCCCGGCAGCACTTACGTTCGGCACAACCTTGCTGATCCGCAAGCGCGATGACCGTCAGCTTGGACTCGCGACGACAAATTTCCCTTCCTCCAAATCGCTTGACATCGACAACATCGCATACGACGAAGCGGATGACTGGATGAACTATCCGAAAGGGATCGTTTACGAACTGGAGCAAAAGGGTATCAAATTCAGCAACGGTTACGATCTGCTTTTCCACGGCGAGATTCCAAACGGCGCGGGCTTGTCCTCTTCCGCATCGATTGAAGTCGTAACGGCTTACGCTTTGCTTACGTTGGAAGGCCAGCCTACGGATACGGTTCAAATTGCCCTTCTGTCCCAGAAATCGGAGAACGAATTCAACGGCGTGCAATGCGGCATCATGGACCAATTCGCCGTAGCTAACGGCAAGAAGGACCATGCGATTCTGCTGATGTGCGATACGCTGGAGTACGAACTCGTTCCGTTCCAATCCGGCGCTTACAAGCTTGTCATCGGCAACACGAACAAACGCCGCGGCCTGGTAGATTCCGCGTACAACGAACGCCGCGCTCAATGCGAGCAGGCCGTTGTTGACCTGCAGGCGGCATTCCCTGAGCTGAAGCTTCTGGGCCAAATCAACCTGGAGCAGTTCAACGCAAACAAACATCTGATCAAGGATGAGATTGTCCGCAACCGTGCACAGCACGTAGTCGAAGAGATCGACCGCGTTCTTCGCTCGATGGATGCCCTGAAAGCCAATGATCTCGAAGCGTTTGGCCAATACATGAACGGCTCGCATGATTCGCTCCGCGATTTGTACGAAGTGACGGGTCCCGAGCTTGACGCGATGGTTGCGGCTGCACGCCAGGTTCCGGGTGTGCTTGGCTCCCGCATGACGGGCGCGGGCTTCGGCGGCTGTACCGTATCGCTTGTTCACGAAGACAGCATCGAACGCTTCAAGGAAGAAGTAGGACGCAAATATACGGAAGCAACGGGACTAACTCCGGACTTCTACGTTTGCAGCATCGGCAATGGTGTAGAACAGCTTCAATAATATAAAACATAGAGAAAGTGGGATGAGGAGTATGGCAGTATTGGTAACCGGAGGAGCGGGCTATATCGGTTCGCACGCCGTGGCTGCTCTTGCAGAACGCGGAGAAGAAATCGTGGTAGTCGATAATCTGCAGCAAGGCCACCGCGAGGCGGTTGTTGGAGGCAAGCTGTACGTAGGCGACCTTCGCGATGCGGAATTTATGGATACGGTGTTTAAAGAAAACAAGATTGACGCGGTTATTCACTTCGCGGCAAACTCGCTGGTTGGCGAGAGCATGACAAACCCTGCGAAATATTATCATAACAATGTATACGGTACGCTCTGTCTGCTGGAAAAAATGATCGAGCATGACGTAAAGAAAATCGTCTTCTCTTCGACGGCGGCCACTTACGGCGAGCCCGAGAATGTGCCGATCGACGAATTCGACCGCACGCTTCCAACGAACACTTACGGCGAAACGAAGCTGGCGATGGAAAAAATGATGAAGTGGTTCGATGTCGCTCATGGCCTCAAATACGTATCGCTTCGTTACTTCAACGCGGCGGGCGCTCACGCCAGCGGCAAAATCGGCGAAGATCATAGCCCGGAAACCCATCTGATTCCGATCGTGCTCCAGGCTGCGCTTGGCCAACGTCCTCATATCTCGGTATTCGGCGATGATTACGCAACTCCGGACGGCACTTGCATCCGCGACTATATCCATGTGAGCGACCTCGCCGACGCCCATGTCCTTGCCGTAGATAAGCTTCGTCAAGGCTCGGACAGCGCGATTTACAACCTTGGCAACGGCCAAGGCTTTTCCGTCAAAGAAGTGATTGAGATTGCCCGCAAGGTAACCGAGCGCGAGATCAAAGCGGTTATCGAGCCTCGCCGCGCAGGCGACCCGGCTACGCTTGTTGCATCTTCCGCACGTGCCCGCAAGGAGCTGGGCTGGAACCCATCCCGCGCAAATCTCGAGGACATTATTCGCAGCGCCTGGAACTGGCACGTCAATCACCCTAACGGCTACAGCAACTAAGCAGCCGCTTAGGAACGGAAAGGAGCTTTTTACATCATGACAGTCAAAGAAAACACGACCGTTACCGCAGCGGAAGCGCTTGTCCTGATCGACAGGCTTGTCCAATTTGCCCTTCGCCAAGGGATGATTGAGCCGCTTGACGTAAACTATTCCCGTAATGCGCTGCTGGATCTGTTCAAGTTCACGGAGCCGCATGAAGGCGAGATTCCGGAGGAAGAGCTGGACAGCCCGGTATCTCTGCTGGAGCCTTTGCTCGATTACGGTTATTCCGTCGGCCTGATCGAAGACAACATTTTGACTTACCGCGATTTGCTGGATGCCCGCATTATGGGGCTGCTTATGCCGCGCCCTTCCGAGGCTGCGGCTGCGTTCCGCAAGACAACGGCAGAGGCCGGCATCAAGGCGGCAACGGACGCTTTTTACAAGCTGAGCATCGATTCCAACTATATCCGGATGGACCGCATCCGGAAAAATAAATACTGGCTGCACGAAACCGAATACGGCGAACTGGAAATTACGATCAATCTGTCGAAGCCGGAGAAGGATCCGAAGGAAATTGCGCTGCTCAAAACCTTGCCGCAGGCGCATTACCCGAAATGCCTGCTCTGCGAGCAGAACGTTGGGTACGCCGGCCGCGCGGATCATCCGGCACGCCAGAACCTGCGCGTGCTGCCGCTGACGCTGGATAACCAGCAGTGGTACTTCCAGTATTCGCCGTACGTGTACTATAACGAGCACAGCATCGTATTCAAAGGCGCCCATGAGCCTATGGTAATCTCGCATGGCACCTTCAAGCGCCTGCTGGACTTCGTGGAGCAGTTCTCGCACTATTTCATCGGCTCCAATGCCGATCTGCCGATCGTTGGCGGCTCGATCCTAAGCCATGACCACTTCCAGGCTGGACGCCATACCTTCCCGATGGAGAAGGCTAAGCCGGTAGCTTCGTTTACCGATCCGTCCTTGCCGGGCGTACGCTTCAGCATCGTGAATTGGCCGATGTCGGTTGTCCGCGTAAACGGCGCTTCCAAGGACGATGTCCTGCAGGCAGCCTGCCGGATGCTCGATACATGGCGCGGCTACAGCGACGAAGCGGTCGACGTGCTTGCTTTTACGGCTAACGGCGACGGATCGCTTACTCCGCATAATACGATTACTCCGATTGCAAGGCTGCTTGATGACGGTGCTTACGAGATTGATCTCGTGCTCCGCAACAACCGGACCAGCGAAGAGCATCCGATGGGGATTTTCCATCCGCATCAGCACTTGCATCATATCAAGAAGGAAAATATCGGCCTGATTGAGGTTATGGGTCTAGCCGTGCTTCCCGGCCGCCTGAAGGCTGAGCTTGAACAGATTGCCGGTTATCTGACCGGCAAGACCAAAGCGCTCCATAGCGAGCTGCACAGCGCGGACCATCCGCTCCGTCTTCACGCGGAATGGATTGAATCGCTGGTAGCCCGCTATGGGACTTCCAATACGGATGAACAGGCGCAAGCTATCGTGGAAGGCGAGACAGGCGCCAAATTCTCCGAAGTATTGAAGGACGCTGGCGTGTTTAAGCAAACCGAAGAAGGCCATGCCGCATTCCAGCGTTTCCTCGCTGCATTCGGCCTGAAACAAGCCTAATATTGTAGGTCTAAAGCCGTCGTATTGCCCTTGGGACATATACGACGGTTTTTTCATATGAGGAATGTGCAATAATACAAATCTGTAAAGAAATTAATTTGTAAATCGAAAAAAATTATGGTATTTTTTATATGAAAATATAAACTATTCGCATTGTTATATTTTTATGAAAGATACGTGTTCTTTTTTGATAAAGGGGAAAGTCAACGCTTATCTGAGCATTTATTTCAGGTTAACGGAGGGGTCAAAATGCCGGAAGCAATTATGCCTTTAGATGATTTCTTGCAGCTGAACGCCGAGGAGCAGATCGAAAAGCTGAAGCGCTGGAAGATGGATTATACGCTTAAGGATATTCGGGAAGCTTGGAATTTCAAGCATTCGGCGCAATATTATATGCTGCTCAAGAAGCTGCGGATTTACGAGCGTGTGGTGAATAAATCAGATAAGTTTTACCCGATGCAGGACCAGCTGCTGGTTCAACAGGGCGGAGCGAAGGAACGCGCCTGGAGAGGTCGCAGCACTTATGCCCAGCAGGACGAACAGCCGGCAGACCATTTCAACTACCAGTTGAATACAACGCTTACAGGCACGGAGCTGGCGGAAAAGCTCGAGCGTCTGGCGTTCTTCCTGAAGGGGGAGCAGAAGCCGGTGCAGATCAGCTTGACCATCGAATCGGCTGAGGCGGGGGCTTCTATGGTAGCCGAGGAAACAAACGAATAAGAGACAGCAAAAAGGGGAGCTCCGATTGGGATAGGAGCTCCCCTTTTTTTATCTACAATTGGTTATTGAACATCTGTCTAAAAAAATCTAGTTAATGGCTGTTAGTGGTAAAGATTGTAATAAATAATGTTACTTTCAGAGTACGGCTAACATAAAGCTAGGCCATAAGACTTCGTTCCGAAGTCTTATGGGTAAAGGAAAGCACCGACAGGTGTTGAACGCCTGCCGGTGCTTTCTTTAATGACGCTATTTGCCGCGCAGCTTGCCCAGCTCCGATACCAGAGCTTCAACCTCGCTGATGCTGAATTTCTCCTTCGAAGCAACAACTTCGTACAAATCGCGGATATCCTCGTATTGATCAATGCTGAAGTGGGAAGCCTGCATCGCTGCCGCTGTCGCCATTCTTAGCTTTGTTTTGATGGTCTCGATCATAAATTCCACGTTCTGCTGGGTTTGTTCTTCCAGATTCACCATGATTAGTCCCCTTTCCGTACAACTTGTCATTATTCTCGCCATTGTAACATATTTCACGCATCTCATGCCTGTAAATTGAACCATACCGCGTAATTCGGGTACAATGAAAGAAACTACCATTTGTACGAACAACATAAAGCAGGTGTATTCATGTCAGGGAAGACAATCGTTCAAGCGGATAACGGGGTGGAGGGTCTTCAGGCATTTCTGGCTCATGTTGCGGAAAGGCATCCCGACCGCAGCCGGGTCGTATTCCTATGTATCGGTACGGACCGCTCCACCGGAGACAGCTTTGGCCCATTGGTAGGCACCAAGCTGGAAGAGCGGGGTTGGCAACATGTCTTCGGAACATTAAAGCAGCCCTGTGACGCAAAACGGTTCGCGGAAGCGCTGGAACAATCGGCAGAGCGGGAGAATGCCGTGATTATTGCGGTTGATGCCTGTCTTGGCAAGCCGCTGTCCGTTGGAAAGTATATTACGGCGGAAGGACCGCTCACGCCCGGTCAAGCAACGGGGGCCAGGCTGCCGGCCGTTGGCGATTACAGCATTGCGGGTGTCGTTAATGCCAGCAGCCATAAGCCGTATATGACGCTTCAAACGACCTCGCTGTATACCGTCATGCAAATGGCTGAGACGGTTGCGGAGCTGGTGGATCAGGCCTGGAAGCAAGCTTCCGGCTAGGCTGGACAAATAACTTTGTTGAAGGAGTAGACGAATGACTCAACTTACCATCGCCAATCACACGATCACGCTGCCAAGCGGCATCTCGTTAGCTTATTACGATTCTCAGACGGATGAAAAGCCGGTTGTGGTGCTGCTGCACGGCTATTGCGGAAGCTCCGCCTATTGGGAGCGGGTTGCAGAGCCGCTTGCCCGCCAAGCCCGCATTATTGCGCTCGATCTTCGCGGACATGGACGCTCATCCGCAGAGACAGGACCGGAAGAGACGAATTCTATGGAATTGTATGCGGACGATCTGGCAGCCATGCTGGAGCAATTGAAAATAAACAAGGCATGCGTTCTCGGCCATTCGCTTGGAGGATATATTACGCTTGCGTTTGCCGAGCGCTTTGAAGAGAAGCTGTCCGCTTTCGGGCTGGTTCATTCCACTCCGCTGCCCGACGGCGATGCGGCGAAGGAAAACAGGGATAATGCCGTAGCCGCGATTAAAAAGGACGGCGTAAGCGCATTTGTGGAGGGACTTGTTCCGAAGCTTTATTCCCCGGACAATAAATCGGCGATGCCGGATCAGGTAGAACGTTCCATCGCCATTGGCAGAGGCACAAGCGCGGCTGGCGCGATTGGCGCGGCCAAAGGGATGAAAGATCGTCCCGACCGAACGGAGGTGCTGAAGCGGACAACGCTTCCGGTGCTGCTGCTCGCTGGCGAGCAGGATCAAATTATTCCCGCGGAACGCACCTTTGTTGTCGACGGGGCTAACGTTACCCGCGAGAAGCTTGCGGATGCCGGACATATGGGCATGGTGGAGCGCCCTGAAGCTTTCGCGGAAGCCGTGCTGCGTTTCATAAATAAGCTTAATTAGCCATTAGGGGAGGGGAACAGGTTGTTTCGTCGCGACTACTTAATGAACATGATCGAACAGATGACGGAGGCCGTCGGGCAAATCTTGCAGTTGAAGCGGGAGCTTAAGCATCAGGACGCCTTGCTCGTGATCGATGAGCTGCTGGATAAACGGTTTGGACTTAGCGGCAAGCTGATCCGTTCCTTGTCCGACAAGGATTTGATGGCGGTGCTGACTACAAACGGCGTTATGGAGACGGACAAAATACAGGCGATAGCCGTAACCTTGAAGCAGGAGTCGGAGCTGCATGCCGAGCTCGGCAACGAAGATGCCAGCTTTGCGTCCGGTTTAAAGGCGCTGCAGCTCTTTATGAGGCTGTCGTTAGTTGACGCCGAGCCTACGCTTGCGAACCCGTCGAAGGAAGCGGGAGAGCTGCTTGAGCAGTTAAAAGCGTATGAGCTTCCGGACCATGTCAAGCAGCTGCAAGCCGAATGGCTGGAGGGGGAAGGACAGTTCGCGGGGGCAGAGGATGTCCTGTATGAGCTAATGGAAGATGGAGCAGTAACCGGCGAAGAGGTCGAAGCCTTCTACCGCCGCTTGTTATATTGCGATGACGAGAAGCTGGAAGCCGGCGGATTGCCCCGCGAGGAAGTTCAATACGGGCTTGATTCGTTAGCGGCAAATAAATAAAAGCAAAGATCCATAGGAGTGACTTTTCAATATGACAGAAGAATGGCAGCAGTCCATACAAAAAATCGTAGAAGCAGGAGAACTGCTGCAGGGAACGCTAAGCCAGTTGCGCCGCAAGGATGGCGCGGCTGCTCCCAAAACGGTGGTGAGGCCGGTTCAATTGAAGAACGGGCTCCATCTGCAGTTCGAATACCATTACAGCAATAAAGTAACCCATGATAACGTAAAGCCGGAGCTGGCGGGCGCCAGAATCGTCGAGCTGCTCGAAGGCGATTACAAGCAGGCATTGTTCAAGACGCCAACGGAGGATCTCCAGCTGCTGTTCAGCAAGAAAGGAAAGGCAACGATTCTCAGCAAGCCGCCGACCGGAACGGTAAAGGCTTCGGCAGAGCTGCAGCATAACCGCCAGAAAAACCGGATTCTGGCCGAAGGAACCGCCGCGCCTTTTCTCGTGGAGCTTGGCATTATGTCGAAGGACGGAGCCGTGCATGCAAAGAAACAGGACAAGTACAGACAGATCAACCGTTTCCTGGAGATGGTGACGGATGTGCTGCCCAGCCTTCCGGCGGACAAGCCGCTTACGATTGTCGATTTTGGCTGCGGCAAATCGTATCTGACCTTTGCCTTGTACCACTTGCTGGCTGTCGAGCAGAAGCGGGAGATTTCGATAATCGGCCTGGACCTGAAGGCGGACGTGATCGCTTTTTGCCAGGAGCTTGCGGACCGGCTTCACTATGACAAGCTGAAGTTTCTGGTAGGGGACATCGCTGATTACGAGGAGCTAAACGAGGCCGACATGGTCGTTACTCTGCATGCCTGCGATACGGCCACGGATGCCGCGCTTGCCAAGGCAGTTAAATGGGGAGCTTCGGTCATTATGTCCGTGCCATGCTGCCAGCATGAGTTGTTCAGGCAGGTGGAGAGCGACGCGTTGTCTCCGATTCTGTCGCAGGGACTTCTGAAGGAGCGCTTCTCGGCTCTTGCTACGGACGCGGCCAGGGGTACCTTGCTGGAGGTGCTTGGCTACAAAGTACAGATGCTGGAGTTTGTAGATCCGGAGCATACCCCTAAAAATCTGCTCATTCGAGCTGTCCGCAGCGGGCAGAAAGGGTCGGCGGAAAAATGGGAGCAGTACGAGCGCTTCCGCAGCTTCCTGCACATTTCTCCGTCTTTGGAACATATGCTGGCGGACCTTTGGCCTACCTATTCCGGAAAATAATACGTAGGAAGTCCTATGGAAAGAATTGTCGATTGAAATAACATTTGCTACAATGGCAATAGATGGATAGACAATGGATGGGTGAACCGTATTGGAATCGATGATGTGGCTGGATTTTAGCATGTTCCTCGTACTGCTCGGTTTGTTTTTCTACGTGTTTGCTGTCGGTACCATTACCGTGCTGCACAAAATTTATTTCGCGCTGCATTTGGTGTTGATGGTTTGGCCGCTTACTCAATTTATTGCTCAAACGATGCCTGGTTCTCCATACAGGCTTTTTTATCTTTTGGCTTCATACTCCGGATTGTCCTTGGTAGGCGTAGGGTGGTTTATCTTTGTTGTTTTTATGACGGGACAAGCCCAGTTGATACGTACGCGGCGGCTTATTATGCTGTCGGTCCCGGCGCTGATCTCCGTTGCGTTTGTCGTCGTAAATCCGGATCGGCTGTTCCTCTCCATTAACGAACAGTTGACGGACAAGCAGCTTCAGAGCGGACCGTTATACTGGTATATGATCGTTCAGCTGTTCTCTTATATTCTCGTTTCCCTGGTGATCATAGGTTATACGCTCCGCCGCGGCGTGTCCGTCCGGCAGCAAATGCTTGTCCGAACGGCTATGAACGGGGTATTCGTGCTTGTTTTGTTCGGATTAGGCGATTTTTTCGTCAATATTGTCCTTATTAACTATTTTTCCTCTTATTTCTCGATCTTCTCCGTAGGGATTACTTTGTCCGCGGTGTATCTTGTGCACGCGATTACGAGACACCGGGTCTTCGACATCATTCAAATCGTACAGCGCGATGTGATGAACACGATCTCGACTGGTATCATCGTCCTGGATGAGAGCGGGGTCGTGCTGGAGTTTAACAAGGCGATGAAGCCGATCTTGAAGCTGAAGATTGGCGAGCGGTTTTCTCCGGAGGCGCTTGCGGTCCATCTTCCCAAGTCGCTTCGGAAGCAGTTCAACCAGTTCCTGCAGGAGCAGAAGCTGTGGCCGATGGAACGTCAGGAGCTGGAGATCTCGCTGCATAATAACGGCCATTACCGTTATATCGTTGTGCAGGCCGCCCCTATTCTGAGCCAGAAGAAGAAGGAGCTGCTCGGCCGCCTTTTGACCTTCCACGACGTGACGGAGCTGCGTCTGCTGGTGGATGAGACCAATACGCAGAACGAGCTGCTTCAGGACAGGAACCGCGAGCTGCTAATCATGCAGGACGAGCTGTTCCAAGCCAACAAGAAGCTGGAGCATATGGCGATTACGGACGGATTAACCGGCTGCTATAACCGGAGATATTTGCTGCAGCAGCTGGAGCATGAGATTGCGGTAAACGTGCAATACGGCATTCCTTTTTCGATCTTCCTCTTCGATATCGATTTATTCAAGGCTATTAACGATCAATATGGCCATCTAGTAGGAGACGAAGTGATCTGCTCGACGGTCGAAGCGGTGAAAAACACGCTGCGTTCCGCCGATATTCTCGCCAGGTACGGCGGTGAAGAATTCACGGTCTACCTGCCTCATACGACCCGCGACCAGGCGGATATTATCGCCGACATGGTTAAGGAATCGGTAGAGCAGAATGTCGTCAGGACGGGCCTAGGCAGTCAGTCGGTCAGAGTAACAATCAGTATGGGAGTCGTTTCGGTAGAGCAGTTTGACAAGCGGGCTTTGGACGATCCGAAGGCGTTCCTGAGAGAATTGCTTGCCCAGGCTGACGCGGCATTATACGAAGCGAAATACAGCGGTCGCAACCGTATCGTCAAGCGTAAGCTGGCTTGATGGCAGACTCGGCAAACTAAGGGGTAACAGACCTGGTATGCCGAGTTTTTTGTCATTATTTTAAGAATCAATGATAGATATCCTTCCATGATGGTCAGCCCAACGTATATCTGATAAAATAGCTTCGTACTGTTGATTGAGTATGGATCGAAAGAGGTATGAGCGATGAGAAAAGTGCAAATTGGATCGGTCAAACCTGGGGACAAGCTTGCAAAACCGATATTTCAAGATAATGGACGGGTTCTGCTTGGCGAAGGCGTAGAGCTGAATGATCGTTATATAAATCGGCTTCAAAATTTAGGCGTGGATATTGTTTATATTGAAGACGGCATGACAGAGGATCTTATTCCCGAGGATACGCTCAGGGACGAGACCCGCCGGCAGGCGGTGGAAGCGATCTATAAGACGATGAATTCCTTCAAGGACCAGTCGGTTGTAATGAAGGGCAGGGCTATTGCCCCGGATTTGGGACGTACCTTTCGCAACGTGTTTGGCCAGATTATGACGGATTTGACGGCTAGGCCCAACATGATGGTCAATCTGACGAATATTCATGTCGCCGACGCTTATTTGTTCCATCATTCGGTGAATGTCGCAATGCTTGCCGGAGTGATGGGAATTGCGAAGGGTTATAACCGCAACCAGCTGGAGGAGCTTGGCATCGGCGCGCTCCTGTTCGATATCGGAATGACCAAGATCCCGCAAAAGCTGATTGAGAAGGTAGGACCACTGACAGCCGAAGAACGGGTAGTGATGGAGAGTCATACCAAGGAAGGCTTTGATATTTTACGCAAATATCATGACATCTCGGTCGTATCGGCGCATTGCGCGCTTCAGCATCACGAACGTTATGACGGCTCCGGATATCCGCGCCGACTGAAGCGGGACGAGATTCATATGTATGCACAGATCGTGGGAATTGCGGATGTCTATGATGCGCTAACCTCGCCGCGGCCTCACCGCAAGCGGTATACACCTTCCGAGGCGATTGAATTCCTGTTTGCCGCAGGCAATACTTACTTTGATTTTGATCTGATCAAGCTGTTCTGCAAGCATATATCCATATATCCGGTATCAACGACGGTACTGCTCAGCTCGGGACAGGTTGGGGTTGTGTCTCTTAACAGCGAGCTTGCCCTGCATCGGCCAAGAGTCCGGATTATCCGGGAAGCGGACGGCAAGGAACCCGCTTCGCCGTATGATCTGGAATTGAAGGACGAGCTGCATCTGACAATCATCAAGGAATTGTAATTTTGGACGGACGTGCATAGGATTCTATCCATACCAAGCTATCACTCTCTGAATATCCTAATAAAGAATTAGGAGGGAGGGTGACAAATGGCTGCTAGAATAAGACCGACTTTAAAAAGTCCTTCCAAAGGCAAGGGAAAAGTAATTAAAAGAACGGCCCAATTAGCACCTCAGCAATCAGGCCCGATTTTTAGCAGATTGACAATCGTTTGGGTAAACGAGGAAGGGATTCCGTTTAACACTACCGGCTTTTTTGCTAGATTATCCAGAGGGAACACGGTTGTTTCCACCGCGAATTTCGACCGCTTTGGCGTAATTCGCTTCAATAATATTACGACTCTAACAAATGCAACGTTTACGCTCCGGATCTTCCGAAGCGCCGACGGAGCCTTATTCCGTACTAGAACGATTCCATCCGGCGTAGAGACATTTGCCGTTATCGGTTAATTCAATGAACTAGATTCAAAGCGGCTGTGCTAGTTATAACGTGCACAGCCGCTTTTTTATTTCTAATAGGTTAATGTGGCGACCGGAAACATTCAATTAAACATTCAAATGCGTGGTTTGCTTCTTAACCTGACATCCTATGGGACAAGTTTCGAGGTGGATTGCTATATTCTGCGCAGGCCGGTCTTTGAATATCTTGTTTATTAAGGTAAAATAATCGTAATTAGCGAGTTCGGGGGGAGGAACAAGCTACATATGACGGGACATGCACAGCACTTAAAGCTGCCTAAGCTGGAGCTGCTTCGCAGGATTTTGTTTATCACGCTGGGAGCGGCTCTTGTTTCAGTAGGATTGGAGATTTTTTTGGTCCCCAATCACATTATTGACGGCGGGATCGTCGGGATATCGATTATCGTATCCCACCTGACGGGACTGCCCCTGGGTATTTTCCTATTCCTTCTTAACCTGCCTTTTTTGGTGCTTGGCTACAAGCAGATTGGCAAAACGTTCGCGATGTCGACCCTGTACGGGGTAAGCGTGATGTCGCTTGGCACCTTCCTGCTTCATCCCGTTCCGCCTTTGACGGAGGAATATTTTCTTGCCTCGATATTTGGCGGCGTGATTCTGGGGATTGGAGTCGGTATCGTTATCCGTTTCGGCGGATCGCTCGACGGCACGGAGATTATCGCTATTTTGTTTAACAAGCGTCTGCCTTTTTCGGTTGGCGAGATTGTGATGTTTTTTAATTTGTTTATTCTCGGAAGCGCGGGCTTTGTGTTTGGCTGGGACCGCGCGATGTATTCGCTCGTCGCCTATTACATTGCCTACAAGATGATTGATATTACGATGGAAGGCTTCGAAGAATCCAAAGCGGTCTGGATCATCAGCGATGAGGCCAGAGAGATTGGCTCGGCCGTTATGGACCGACTTGGGCGCGGCGTGACGTATCTGCATGGGGAAGGCGGTTTTTCCGGCGGGCAGAAGCGGATTATTTTCTGCGTCATAACCCGTCTGGAGGAAGCGAAGATGAAGTCCATCGTGCAAGAGCTGGATCCTTCGGCGTTTCTTGCGGTTGGCAATATTCACGATGTGAAGGGCGGCAGATTCAAGAAGCGGGATATTCACTAAAGGATAGTTGGGAGAAAAGGGCAGTGGACGAATTTGCAAGCATCCGCCATTGGACTTCGGGGCGGCAAAGCGACAGCTGGCAGCGGGAACGCGGAGTCCGGCTTGGCATTGGAGACGATGCGGCGCTTGTTGACCCTGCCGCTCCGATTGCCGGCGTAGCTTCGCCGTATGAATTCATCATGGCGATGGATACGATGGTAGAGACGGTGCATTTTAACGAGGTAACGATGTCCTGCGAGGATATCGGCTATAAAGCGCTCGCTTCCAACGTGAGCGATATAGCTGCCATGGGCGGCGTGCCGCTTCAGGCGCTTGTTTCGGTAAGCGTGCCGAGGCAGCTAGGGCCGGAGCAGATGCGCCGGCTCTATGATGGATTGTACGCTTGCGCCGAGCAATATGGCGTAGCGGTGATTGGCGGCGATACCACCTCGTCGCCGCAGCATCTTGTTGTCGCGGTGACGGTGATAGGCGCCGTCGAAGCGGGCAAAGCGCTGCGCCGGTCGGGTGCAAAGCCCGGCGACGCGGTTGTATTGACCGGGCCCGTCGGCAAGTCGGCGGCCGGGCTGCATTTCCTGCTCGCGCAGCATGAACGCGGCGCGGACACGCTTGCGGGTGAACGCGCGGCCCAGCTTGTGCAGGCGCACCGCCGCCCGTCTCCGTCGGTACGGGCGGGACGTTTGCTGCTGGCGCGGGGTACTTGCCATTCGCTTAACGACGTAAGCGACGGTCTTGCCAGCGAGGCTTGGGAGATCGCTGAAGCGTCGGGGCTTGCCGTATCTTTATTCGAGCGGCAGTTGCCTCGAAGCGGCAGTATGGCCGCTTATGCAGGCGCGGCTGGCATCGATCCGCTGGAATGGATGCTGTACGGCGGAGAGGATTATGTGCTGCTCGGGACGATGGAGTATGGCGATGCGGCAGCGGCACAGGCGGCTTTCCATTCGGAAGGGCTGCCCTTTTACATCATTGGGGAGACGTCGGCAGGAGAGCCGGCGGTCGAATTAATCCGCGCGACGGACAGAGGCGAGCTGAGGCAGCCGCTGGTTAAACGGGGCTATAATCATTTTGAGCAATAAGCAGGTGAAGAAGATGACGATCGAAGGACAAGTTGTGCTTAACGTATGGAGCGAGCAGGAAACGGCCTTGCTTGCGCAGCGGATTGCGGGGCTTGCGAAACCGGGCACGGTGCTTGCGTTGGACGGAGACCTTGGAGCCGGCAAGACAACCTTTTCGCAAAAATTCGCGAAAGCCATAGGCGTAACGGATATCGTAAACAGTCCGACGTTTACGATTATTAAAGAATACGAGGGGGCTGCGATGCCCTTTTATCATATGGATGTGTACCGTTTGTCTCTGGAAGAGGCCGACGAGCTGGGGCTGGACGATTATTTCTTCGGCGACGGGGTTACGATCGTGGAATGGGCAAGCTTGATTGAAGAGCTGCTGCCGCCGGAGCGACTGGAAATATATATTGCGCATAAGGGCGGCGAGGAGCGCCAGTTCCGGATCTCCGGAATCGGCGAGCCGTATGCCTCTTGGAGCGATGCGTTTTCGAATGAGATGGGAGCAGGGAATAACGATGACTGAACGAATGGATGGACCGGTATTAGCGTTTGATACTTCAACCGCTGCTTTTGCTGCAGCGATCTTGGATAAAGGCCGTATTTTGGGGGATATGCAGTCGCTTGCGGAAAGAAACCATTCCGTGCACGTCATTACCCATATCAAGCAGCTGATGGAACAATGCGGCGTAACGTCCAAGGATGTAGCCGCAATCGCGGTTGGCAGCGGGCCGGGGTCTTATACGGGGATGCGGATTGCGGTTGCTGCGGCAAAAACGCTCGCTTGGGTATGGGGCAAGCCTTTGATCGGCGTATCCAGCCTTGAGGCGATCGCCTACGGTGGCTGGCATCAAGCGTCAGGCAGTCCGCTTGGTGCAGCTTCTGCTTCCGGAGCCGGCACAGGCGAAGACTGGGTACTTCCGATTATGGATGCCCGGCGCGGACAAGTCTACACGGGCGGCTACGCGATGTCGGCAGATGGCGAGTGGAGCGGCTTTGCGGCGGACGGCGTAAGACTCATGCATGACTGGGTGGACCGGATTGCCGGAGAAGCGGCACGGCAGCAGGGGCAAATAAAACAGATTTGGGTGATTGGCGATCTGGCGCTGCACCGGGAAGAAGCAGAACGGCTTCAGGCATTATGCGTGGCAAATCAGTCCGGAACGGAAGTGCATCTGCTGCCGTATGAACTGGAAGGCCGCGCGGTAGCCTGGCTTGGCCGGGAGCGTCTGCTAAAAGGAGAGATTGCGGATACGCATGGATTGACGCCTAACTATACCCAGCTGGCTGAAGCGGAAGTAAATCTTCGCGCCAAGCAGCAGGGGGAGGCGAAGTCCTGATGCTGTCCGAACTTGTTTTTCGTTCCATGACGGTGGCGGATATCCCGTCTATCGTTGCGATTGAACATGAGGCGTTTGCCACTCCGTGGACGCCGGAAGCGTTCAAAAACGAGCTGACGAGCAATATGTTTGCGCGTTATATGGTGATGGAGCATGACGGCCAAATTATCGGCTACGGCGGGATGTGGGTTATTGTGGACGAGGCGCATGTCACTAACATTGCCGTGCGCGCCGATCATAGGGGCCAAGGGCTTGGAGAGCGGCTTTTAACCGAGCTGCAGCGGACGGCGGCTTTTTTCGGCGCCAACAAAATGACGCTGGAAGTACGCGTGTCCAACGAGATTGCGCAGGGCTTGTACCGGAAGCTGGGCTTTAAGCCTTCCGGCATCCGTCCGGCTTATTATTCCGATAATAACGAGGACGCGTTAATTATGTGGGCGGATCTCAATTCCTATCAGCCTGCAACAGAGGAGCAAGAATGGTGAGCACAACAAATCAGGATGCCGTCATACTGGCGATCGAAACAAGCTGTGACGAAACTTCGGTCGCTGTCGTACGCGGCGGTAAACATATACTATCCAACGTGATCTCGAGCCAGATCGAGATTCATAAACAATTCGGCGGCGTTGTCCCCGAGATCGCATCGCGCAAGCATGTCGAAGTCATTACGCTTATGATCGAGCAGGCTATAGAGGAGTCCGGCCTTACGCTTCAGGATATTTCAGCGGTAGCCGTCACGCAGGGTCCGGGGCTTGTAGGGGCTTTGCTGGTTGGGATCGTTGCGGCCAAAAGCCTTGCGATGGCGCTGGACGTGCCTTTTATCGGGACGCATCATATCGCGGGTCATATTTATGCCAATCAGCTTGTTCATGAGCTGGAATACCCGTGTATGGCGCTTGTCGTTTCCGGCGGGCATACGGAGCTTGTTCTGCTGGAGAGCGAAGGCAGCTTCCGCATGATTGGCCGTACCCGCGACGATGCGGTTGGCGAGGCTTACGACAAAGTAGCAAGAGCTTTGAAATTTCCATATCCCGGCGGACCTCATATCGACAGGCTTGCTTCGGAAGCGGAGGCGGTCATTGAGCTGCCGCGCGCATGGCTGGAGCCAGATTCTTATGATTTCAGCTTCAGCGGCTTGAAGTCTGCCGTCCTTGCGGTTATCAATCAGACGAACATGAAGGGCGAAACGCTGGATGCCGGCGCTCTTGCACGCGGATTCCAGGAGTCGGTGACCGAGGTGCTCGTCGAAAAAGCGCTTCGCGCCGTCCGCGCCTTTGGCGTCAAGCAGCTGCTCTTATGCGGCGGCGTAGCGGCGAATAAAGGGCTGCGCACAGCACTCGCTTCGCGCTGCGACAAGGAAGGCGTGCCGCTCTTGGTTCCGCCGCACAAGCTCTGCACGGACAATGCGGCCATGATTGGCGCCGCGGCCTTTTTGAAATGGCAGAAGGGTGAATTCACTTCGCTGGATATGAAGGCGGAGCCTAATTTCTCGCTGGAGGGCTGGGCTAAGCCATCCGTCTCTTAATAAATATTTTTGTTTTTATTTTAATTCTTGGAATTGACAGAATATTTGTTGGAGAATATAATGGGTACCAATAGTTCAAACTTCATACTGTGCAAACGCTAAGAACAGGAGTAGTAAGGCTAATCCGGGTTTAGAGAGCTGCGGGAAGGTGCAACGCAGTCGAAGGATACCTGAAACTCGCCTGGGAGCGGAGCAGCGGATAAGCGCGGCCGGCCATGGATAGCCCGCAAGTACGTTGCTACGGTTAACCCCCGTAACAGGGTGCGCATTCGTCAACATCCGGAGTTGGCAATGTGCCTAAGGTGGACATTCAAAGCTGTTTAACTTTGCAGCAGTAGATGTCAACAAGGGTGGTACCGCGCAGGTTAATGATAGCCTGTCGTCTCTTGATTTCAAGAGGCGACAGGCTTTTTGGTGTCTTTGAACTAGGATTGGGAAGTTTTCAAGTTACGCACAGACGAATAAACATACGCTATTTCATATACAAAACGCTGGGAACAGGATCAGTAAAGCAATAGAGCGGGTACACAGCGCAATTGAGGAATCAGGCAGAGCCTGATCGAAGCAATTGCCGCTGCAGAGAGCTGCGGGGTGGTGCGACGCAGTCGAAGCTTAAGCTTGAACTCGCCTGGGAGCGGAATGATGGAGGCCGGCCGGCTGCTTAATAGCAGCAAGAGCTTATGGCGAGTACATCGTTACGGTAAACCTCCGTCATCGGGTGTTCAAGCGGGTCGGACCCGCATGAAGCTTAAGTTTAGCCAGCACGGCTCGGCTGCTTCATGAAGGTTCCGGCCAATGAGAGTGGTACCACGGCAGCTCAATTACGGGCCTGTCGTCTCTTACACAGAGACGGCAGGCTTTTTTTGTTCCCCAAAAAACACATAACGGAGGGTATTCCCATGAAAAAAATTCAAATCTTCGATACAACTTTACGCGATGGCGAGCAGTCGCCTGGAGCTTCTATTGAGCCTGAACGCAAAATCATTATCGCCCGCCAGCTGGCGAAGCTGGGCGTTGATATTATCGAGCCGGGCTTTGCGATCTCCAGCCCCGGGGAATTTGCGGCTATCCAGCAAATTTCCCGCGAACTGCAAAACGTAGAGATCTGCGGCTTTGCTCGCGCGGTGAAGGTCGACATCGATGCCGCCGTCAAGGCGACGCAGGATGCGGTTAAGCGGCGCCTGCATCTGTTCATCTCTTCCTCGGATATCCATCTGAGCCATCAGATCCGCAAGACGCGGTCGGAAGTCGTTCAGATTGCAAGGGATATGATTTCTTATGCGAAGCAGTTTGTTGACGAGATTCAATTTGCCGCAATGGACTCCACCCGTTCGGACCGTGATTTCGTCATTGAGCTGGTCGAAGCGGCAATTGAATCGGGAGCTACGATTATTAACCTGCCCGACACGCTCGGTTATGCTCTGCCAAATGAAATGGTCGATCTGTTCACGTCGGTACGCCGGCAGGCGCGAGGCGGAGACAAGGTTCGCTACAGCACGCATAATCATAACGATCTGGGCATGGCGGTCGCGAACAGCCTGGCAGCCGTGCAAGCGGGGGCAACGCAGGTTGAGGTTACCGTAAACGGCGTTGGCGAACGGGCCGGCAACTGCTCGCTGGAAGAGCTGGCGATGCTGATCGAGACGCGCAAATCGGCGCTGCAGATCGAGACCAATATCGAGCAAAGCGAGATTTATACGACCTCTCATATGGTCAGCCGCGCGATGCATTATCCGATCGCCTATAATAAACCGATTGTTGGCCGCAACGCCTTCCAGCATGAATCCGGCATTCACCAGGACGGCTTGCTGAAGGACCGCAGCACCTACGAGATCATGGATCCGGAAGCCATGGGAATCTCCCGCAGCATGATCATTCTGGGCCGCCATTCCGGCCGCCATGCCATCAAGCACCGTTTGTCGGAATACGGCATTGCGGTAGCGGACAACGAATTGAACGATGTGTATAACAAATTCAAACAAGTTGCCGACGAGAAAAAGATCGTCACCGATGACGAGCTGATCCGCATTGCAGGCGAAGCGACCGAGACGCAGCCGGATCCATACAAGCTGATGGACCTGCAGGTATTGGCCGGCAGCCAGAAGTCCCGCATTGCTTCGGTTACTATTCGGGACGGAGAGGACGGCCAGGAGCGTTCCTACTCCGGTATGGGCGAAGGGCCATTGGAGGCGGTAATCCACTGTATCCAGCAGGCGATTCCCGTAGCCGCCCAATTCGAGGACCTGGAGCTGCATTCGTTATCGACGGGAGAGGATGCCCACGGCGAAGCGGTTGTAAGCATTATTATCGAAGGCGAACGCTTCCGTGGCACGTCCATTCATAAGGACATCATTTACGCGGCTGCCCAAGCTTATGTCGCGGCCTGCAATCAGGCGGTTATGACAAGCAGAAAACAGGTCATAGAAGAAAATGTCGGTTAATTGGAATAGTTATCCACAAAATCGCGACTGTTGTGCATAAGAGGAAAAAAACGGATAAATACAACGTTTTTCCTGTGCATAAAATTGCGTGCAAGTCGTGGATAGTTTTTACACAGCCTGCCTGTGGATAATGTGTATAACGTGGATAGTCGCAGGGATAAGGAAGCTTTTGTAAGTAATTAGTGACATTAACCTTTACAAATCACGCTTTGTTATCGACAGAATTAACTAACAATTCACGTTTTATTGTGGATAAACCTGTGGAAAAGGTGGACATTTCCCCGAAAGCACGAATTTTGTGCTCTCGGGGCTTTTTTTGTCCATTGCGCCCCCGCAAACCATGCCGCAAAAAAATTGCGTGAATCTGCAGCATGGTTTTCGGTGAAAACACTTTCAGATTCAGGTAAGGTTAAATTACTAGATCACGTTACGGCGAGTAGGTATTCCGGCCTGAATGGAGGAGAACTGCAGTGAACTTAGAGACGGTCATTCAAGTAAACTCGATTTGCAAATGCTATGGTCCGTACAACGCTTTAAATGAAGTCTCCTTTGAAGTAAACAGAGGCGAGCTGTTCGGCATTATCGGGACAAGCGGGGCAGGCAAAACAACCCTGCTGGAGATGCTCATGGGACTTCGCCGACCTGATCAGGGAACGATTGAAGTACTTGGCATGGATGCCATTATGGAAGCCAAGCAGCTGAAGGAATATATCGGAATGCATATGTACAGCAATTCGCTCGTAGACAACCTAACGGTTCGCGAAGCGCTGGAATTGTTTCAATCGTTTTATATCAAACAAAATGACATCGATCGGATTATTGCGGATCTGGAGCTGGAGCCGTACGTGAACAAGCCGGTGAAACGGCTGTCCGGCGGCTGGCAGCAGCGCATCGCGCTTGCTTTCGCGCTGGTGAACGATCCTGAAATCATATTTCTCGATGAGCCGACAACCGGGCTTGATAAGCAGGCGAGAGCCGATTACTGGGCACTGCTTATGAAGCTGAAGAGTCAAGGCAAAACGATCGTTATGGCATCCCATGACATGGGGGAAATGCAAAGGAATTGCGATCGCATTGCGGTGCTGCGCAAAGGAGATATTGTCAGATGCGATTCTCCGCAGCAGCTCATCTCCCAAATTCCAGAGGGCTGTTTTTCGATGGAAGGCGTATACGTTCATTTCGCTTACGCGGGAATGTAGCCTTGCCTAGATGATCCGGCCTAGTTTGAAGGAGGACTTTTGCGCATATGGAGCCTAGAAACGACACCAACGAAAGTCCGTCCGTTCATCGAAGCCAGGTGATAGAGAAGCGCATGGAGATGATTGCCGTGCTGCTCGATAAATTAAATGGGGAGGAGATCGTCCAACAATCCAAAACCAAGAAGCAACCTCAAAAGCGAAAGGGGCGAAATAACGACAAGCTGATGCAAATAGTTGGCGGCATATTCTTTCATCGTATAAGATAAGGATGACACTACCGTGACGGAGGTCAGAGGATGGAAGAACTAGTGCCTATGATCGGGCATGAGATGCTGCGGATTTCCGATAAGTATTTCACTACGGAGCCGCTTCGCGGATATGCCCGTGCTTTTATACGGGAAAAGCAGGCCGAATCGATGAGATTCGGTCTTTTGACCGTGCTTCATTACCGGATGTTCGGAGGGGATTCGGGGCAAATCTATCAGGCGGCCGCGGCTGTGGAACTATTTATTCTTGCTTCGGATATTCTGGATGATTTGCAGGATGGGGACGCGCCGCATCAAGCTTGGTCCCAGGTGCCGCCGGCGGCTGCGATGCAGGCGGCGGCCTCCTTCTTGGTGCTTTCGCAGCAGGCGATGCTGGAGCTGGAGTTCGATCAAGTCTTGCTGCTCCGGGTGGCCCGTATGATGAACGGCCAATTGCTGAAGGCGGCAAACGGGCAAATGCTGGATTTGATAAATGCCGTGACGGACGAGGATTCCTATCTCGCCATGGTTCAGCATAAATCGGCGGCGCTTATCGTATTCGCCTGCATGGCGGGGGTCATGCTGGCAGGCCGGGAATGGCATCCCGTCGTTGCGGAATATGCCGAGGAAGTAGGAATGGCGGCCCAAATTAAAAATGATATTAAGGACCTGCTTCGCTGGGATGACAAGAATGATTTCATTTTGCGCAAAAAGACCCTTCTTACCCTGTTCCTTTTGGAGGAACTGGCAGAAGGGGATCGATGGATTTTGGACTATTTCGAAGGCAGGCTGCAGTCGGAGGATGTCGCAGGCAGGCAGCAAATGCTGGAAGAAGCGTGCGACCGGACAGGGGCGGCATTATACGGCTCGGTGCGCATGAGGATGCATTTTAACCGGTTCCAGGAACTGCTCGAAGAGGTACCGGAGACCGCCTCGGCTAAGGACAAGCTCCTAGAGATTTTCTCCAGCTAGAGCCTTTCTTCACAAACCGCAATGACGATTGCGGAAAATACGGGACATGTTGGCGTTTGCTGTCGAAAGATTTCCTGCTATAGTAGAATCAGAATTTGATTCTACTATAGCAGAGGAGGAATTTTAAATGTTGAAAGATGCTATTCGTTCGCTTGCTGCAAGCAAAGAGAAAATGTCGATGGTGATGGGTGGACAGCTGCAATTGGCTGGCGTATCCGCAGCTGAGCACAAAGCACTCCAAGATGCGCTGAAGAATCAAGACGAGAAAAAAGGTAATTACACGCTGGCTGTTTGGGGCTAATATAGTCATAAAACGACTTCATGCGAGTGCAGGAGGAGATACGATGTTTAGACCAACTCTTAGAATTTCAGCACCTCTCTTCCTGATTACATTCCTCGTCATTTTGCTCTATTTGACCCTTACGATCATCAAGGAGCCTTTTATAGGCGTCGAGCTAGTGCAAGGTTCAAAGGGAGATTATTTCGTGAAAGCTCTCGAGCCTGCCGGACAAGCGATTAGCAAAGGCATCTTGGTCGGCGATAAAATTATTTCCGTGAACGACGCGCCGGCAGGTCAATATAGTAATGTGAAGAAGTTTTTCTCCATTGAGAAATCAGATTCCGTGCTGGTCGAGCACAGTAATAAGGAACAGCAGTTAATAGAGTTTAACCGGGGCTGGTATGGGGATCATTCCAGTTGGGAATGGTTCATTCAGCTGTACATACCGCTTATTTCGCTGATCCTGTTCGCAGGGTTTTCTTCTTTTCTGTATTCGAAAAGGAAAAATGACAGCGCGGCATTGATGCTTATGCTGTTTTTTGCCACGATTGGGTTATGCTATTACTCCTCGGCGGCATCCTATCGAAGCGATCCTGTCGGATTTTCGATTATCTATTTCGTACTCCCTTCAGTGCCGATTATTTTCCTGCAGTTTATGAATCAGTACATGAAGCGGTATAATGTCGTCTTCATCAGCAAAGCCGGATTAATCGGAATGCTGAGCACGTTTGGCGCAGTCGAGTTGGGCATGCTGCTGTATGTCTGGACGGACCTGGTGTCGAACGGCGCGTTTGTCTACATACGGATGTTGTATTACGGTACCTTGCTTATCGGGAATTTCATCTGCATCTATCAGCTCGTTAGAAAGTTTCTGCAGTACCGCAAGACGAAGTTTAATTCGTTATTCAAAATCACGCTGGTATCGCATATCGTGGCGTTTACGCCGTTTACGGCAATGAACCTGCTGCCGCTCTTTATAGGCGGGGGACAGATTTTGCCGGCTGCTTTTACTTCGTTATTTTTGTTTGTGCTGCCGATCGTTTATTTCTATCTGCTCACATCCAATCAGCTCTTTGACATTGACTTTATCCTGACAAGGTTTAAATATTATACGCTTCTGTCCGCACTGCCGGCTCTTCTGCTGACGCTTGCGATTATCGGAGTGCTAAACGGAAAGGCAGACGTATCCTGGATTGGTTACATTCAAATTTTCTTGACTACTTATGTTGTGATGACTCTCTTCTTGTACGTGAAGGAGCAGATCGATCATAAGTTCCGGCCGAAGCTGTTCAAAGCCATGTACAGCTATCAGGACAGCCTGGACCGATTCTCCCGCAAGGTTGCAACCGTGATGAAGAGAGCGGATTTGGAGGCTGTGCTGAAGCAAGAGATCAGCGACCTGCTTCCGGTTAACCGGATTGATTTTGTCCTTGTGGATCAGGCAGACGGCTCCGTGCACAAGCTGGGTGAATCCGACGAGGAAAAAGGAACGTCCTTGTTTCTGCTTCAGGTGGCGGAGTCGCTGCAGGTTGGCGAAATGGTGGAGCTGCCGCATGGCATAGGGCTTGTAATCGGCCGTCAGCGTTCCAAGTACCATGTCGTCTGGATCGGTTCGAAGACGAACCATACCCGGTTCAACTCGGACGAGCTGCGCTGGTTAAAGACGCTCGCGAATTATTCCAGTATTGTCTTTGAGAATCTATACCTGATCGAAGGCCTGATTGAGGACCTGGAATCGGAAGTGCGCAAGGAGCAGACTACCGCCCCTTGGGTTCTGCGGTTGTTGTTCTGTCTGTCGGAGAACGAACGCAGGAAGCTGGCGGCCGATCTTCACGATTCCGCGCTGCAGGACCAGTTAATCTGGTACCGCAAGCTGGAAGGATTGATGAACGATTATCCCATCTCGGACAATCTCAGCGATGAGCTGAACGAGATCAAGGAAGGCTTGCTGGACGTTATTCACCAGATCCGGGAGACCTGCAATGAACTGCGGCCGCCGCTTCTGAAAGAGATGGGCGTCATTGAAGCGGTTGAATCCATCGTGGAGCACTCGCAGATGCGCGATAATTTCGCCGTTGATTTCAGGCCGAAGCCGTTTGCCCATCCGCTTAACGAAGAGCAAATTACAGCCATTTACCGGATCGTGCAGGAATTGCTCAGGAACGCTGCCAAGCATGCGCAGGCGAACCGGGTTACCCTGGAGCTTGAACAGCGGAAAGGAAAAATCTACTTCCGCTACAAGGATGACGGTATCGGGATGGATGTTGATTATATGAAAGCCTCCTTTGAGCATATGGGGCTGTCCGGCATTAAAGAGCGGGTAGCGAGCCTTGAAGGGGAGATTACGTTCCGGTCGAAACGCGGCAGCGGGCTGGAGGTTGTAATCAACTTGCCGGAGACAATGACAACCGGTCGTTCGGAAAGGGGATTATTGCGTGATTCGTATCTTATTAGTTGATGATCATCCTTCCGTTGGCGAAGGAACTAAAACCATGATCGAACAGGATCCTGAAATGAAGGTAACCGTCGTGCTATCCGCCATGGAAGCGCTCGATGCCGTCAATCATGACCCCTTTGATATTATATTGTGTGACCTGAATATGCCGGGAATCAGCGGTCTTGAGCTTACGAAGCGGCTCATTCAGCAAGATCCCGACCGCCGGGTTCTTATCTATACCGGCTATGAGATCAGAACCCATTACAACCTGCTGATTGAATGCGGAGTCTCCGGGTTTATATCCAAGACGGTATCGAGGGAGCAGCTTCATAACAACATCCGCTGCGCGATGCGGGGGGAAGCGGTTATTCCGATAACCCTGCTGAAGCAGCTGCGGCGTAATGAAGTGAAAATTACCCGCGCGGAGAAAGCGATCGAAGAGGTCTCGATTAATGAACGGGACCAGGATATTTTGCAGGAAGTGGCTAACGGCAGCAGCAATAAGGATATCGCTGCCAAGCTTCATATGAGCCAGCGGACGGTAGAGTACAACTTAACCCGTATTTTCGAGAAGCTGAGCGTGCGTTCAAGATCCGAAGCGATCGTAGAAGCCAAACGGCTTGGCCTCATTCGCATGGAGCAATTTTTAACCTAATTGATGCTTACCCCGACTTCTCGCGATTCACCGCCGGTGAGCGTGAAAGTCTTCCTATATGGGATAGCTGCGGCGGAAGCTGCGGAAACGTATCCCCATGATTTGTCTATGTAAGACCACCCTAACTTTTGGTTTCCCTCTCAATGCTTACGCCTATATGGCGTAAGCATCTTTTTTATATAAAACAAAGTATAATTGTATCCATAAGGATTGCAGCGTACATATGAGTGCAGGGTGGAGGCAAAGCAATGAAATATATATGGTTATGGGTGGTCTATATTATCCTCTTTACGATGGCTGCTATCGGTCTGGAACTATGGGAGGGAAACAAGATTACGACGACGGAATATTACGGGCTGCGCAACATGGGCAGCATCTTCGTTATGTTTTGCTTGCTTAGCAGCATTATTCTATACGCGGTGACTTTCTTTCCGTTAACTTTGCTTCTTACGAGGTTCGTAAAGCTGTTACCTGCGAGAATCGTCTTATATTCCATTGCCGGAGGGATAGTCGGAATATGGGTGTTTGATCAATTTTATGATTTGGGCGACGACTATTACGTGAAGGGATACGGTCTTAACGTAAATAGTGCCCTTATTCTGTTTGGGCTGGCAGGATTCCTCTACTCCATCATGGACAAGCTTTTGGAGAGAAAAAAGATATAAAAAAACCTCCTCAGCGCCATCACGGGGATGCGCGGGGAGGTCTTGGCGCTTATTCGCTTAATTGTTCCCACTGCTCATAAGCGGCGTTAAGCGATGTGCGTTTCCCTTCAATTTTGGCTTGAATCTCTTGGATGGCCATATAGTCGTTAAAGATAGCCGGATCGGTTAATTGAACCTCGTATTCGGCTATCTGCTCCTCCAGCGAAGCGATCTCCTGCTCAAGCTGCTCCAGCTTGCGAAGGCGGCTCCGCTCTTCCCGTTTGGCTTGCTTATCCATTTCGTAGGAAGTTGGAGCTTCCGCAATAGGCTGGTTGGACTTGCTGGCCAGCTTTGCCGCTGCTTCGAGGCGGGCTTCTTCCAGCTCGGCTTTCTTCTCGATCATGTCATCATAATTTCCTAGGAAATGCTCGGTTCCTGTCGGAGTCAGTTCGACGATACGTTCCGCCATTTTGTTAAGAAAATAACGGTCATGGGAGATAAAGAGCAAGGTTCCCTCGTAATCGAGCAAGGCGGACTCAAGCACCTCTTTGCTGAACAGGTCCAGATGGTTGGTAGGTTCGTCCAGAATGAGGACGTTTGCCTGCTCCAGCATCAGCTTGGCAAGCGAGACGCGCGCCTTTTCCCCGCCGCTGAGGGAGGAAATGCGCTTTAGGACATCCTCGCCGCTGAACAGGAAGTTGCCAAGCACGGTACGCACGCGGGCTTCCTCCATATGCGGGTATGTGCCCCACACTTCCTCTAGCACCGTATTGGACGGTGTTAGCCCGGTCTGCTCCTGGTCATAGTAACCAAGCTTGACGTTTGAGCCCCAACGGACGGTGCCTGTCTGCGGCTGTCTTTGTCCAACCAATACCTTTAGCAGCGTTGACTTGCCAATCCCGTTTGGTCCGATGAGGGCAACCGTTTCGCTGCGGGACAGCTTGAAGGATACGTGCTGGAACAGCTGGCGGTCCTTCTCCGGAAACTTGACGGACAGGTCGGCGACATCCAATACGTCTTTGCCCGTCTGGCGCTCGATCTCGAACGTAAAGCGGGCTTTCTTCAAGTCGCCAAGCGGCTTGTCGAGCACATCCATTTTATCGAGCGCTTTACGTCGGCTTTGAGCCCGCTTGGTTGTGGAAGCGCGGACGATATTGCGCTGAATGAACTGCTCCATCTTGGAGATTTCTTCCTGCTGCTTCTCGTATTGCTTCATGTCGGCCTCGTATTCGGCAGCCTTCAGCTCTATGTACCGGCTGTAGTTGCCCGTGTAGCGTCTGGCGGCATGCCGTTCGATCTCTACGATGGTCGTAACAAGGGCATCGAGGAAGTAACGGTCATGGGAGACGACCAGAATAGCGCCGGAATAGCCTCGGAGATAACCCTCGAGCCAGGTCAGCGTAGGAATGTCCAGATAGTTGGTAGGCTCGTCGAGCATGAGCAGATCCGGTGCCTGCAGCAGAATGCGGGCAAGCGCAAGACGGGTCTTCTGACCGCCGCTTAAAGTGCTGATCAGCGTGTCCGGCGGGAAGCTTCCGAACCCCATCCCGTGAAGGACGCTGTTAATGCGGGTGTTGATCTCGAAGCCGCCTTGCTCGCGGAACCAGTCGGACTTGCGGGAATAACGGTCGAGGACATCCTCGTAACGCTTGGGATTGTCGTGAAGAGCCGGGTCAGCGATTTGCTGCTCCAGCTCGCGAAGCTCTTGTTCAGCTTCGATCAGATGGGAGAATACGGCGCGCATTTCCTCAATGATCGTGCGGTTCGATTGAAGACCGCTGTTCTGGGCCAGATAGCCGATCCGCGTTTCCTTGGCTTTATGAATGGCACCGGAGTCGTAGGAGAGCTCGCCCGCGATAATTTTGAGCAGAGTCGATTTGCCGGCGCCGTTTACGCCTACAAGTCCTACCCGTTCGCGTTCCAGGACTTGCATCGATATATCGGATAAGATGACGTCTATGCCATAATTTTTACTGATATTGGATAATTGAAGCAGCATGAATAATACCTCCAACAAATAATGACAGGCTTTTCCGTTCCATTATATATTACCAGTCGCCATTGGCGAAAGTTGCATAACAATGGTAAACTACAATTAAACAAAAAGCATGTATGGGAAGGCTGAGCCGGGGAACGATGAATGAACAATCAAACGGGATGCCGATGGACAAAGCGGCGCTGCGAAAGGCTATCACAAAGCTGCGTGACGGCATTCCCCTTGAAGAGCGTATCATCCGGTCGGAGGCGGCATGCCGGTATTTAGCGAATTGGATGATGGATCGCGGAGTGACAAGATTTATGTGTTATGTGCCATTCCGTTCCGAACTGAATACCCGTTCATTGATTGAGTGGGGCTGGAAGACGGGAGCGGAGGTTGTTGTTCCGAAATGTTATCCGGCGGACCGGTCAATGACTTTGCATAAACTAAGCAATTGGAGCGGTCTTAAGGCAGGAGCCTACGGTATTCTGGAGCCCGACCCGGATAAGTGTCCGGCGCTGCCGGATACCTACGTTCCCGGTCTTGTCGTTACGCCCGGGATCGCTTTCGATCCAAAAGGCGGGCGTCTCGGATACGGCGGCGGATATTATGACCGTTTTGCCGAGCGGCTGGCTCGCGAGCAGGCGGATGTAACGTGGCTTGGCATCGCGTTCGAAGATCAGCTGGTCGACGATATTCCAATGCAAGCCCATGACAGGCGAATGGACGGTATTGTAACGGAGCTTTCAGCAAGAGTTTGGAGTGAACGCTAATGGAAATGACGCATTTTAACGAGCAAGGACGGGCGCGGATGGTTGACGTCAGCGATAAGGAAGTAACGGCGAGAACGGCAACCGCGCGCACGCAAGTGAAGATGAACCCGGGTACGCTGGCCCGCATTAAGGAAGGCAGCATCGGCAAAGGGGATGTGCTTGCCGTGTCGCAGGTAGCTGCGATTATGGCCGCGAAGAAAACATCGGATTGGATTCCGATGTGCCATCCGCTTCCGCTTACGGGCGTAAATGTTACCTTCGGGGATAACGGACAAGATGAGCTGTATATTGAAGCAACGGTCAAGACAACCGGCAAGACAGGCGTAGAGATGGAAGCTTTAACAGCTGTCTCTGCCGCCGCGCTTACCGTGTACGATATGTGCAAGGCGCTGCAGAAGGATATGGTCATCGGTCCCACGTGCCTGATTGAGAAAACCGGGGGCAAAAACGGAGACTATCGGATTTGACAACCCATGAACGGATAAGGGATGGGAGGAATAATAGATGCGGTGGAAAGTAGCGATATTGACGGCAAGTGACAAAGGCTCGCGCGGTGAACGCGAAGATACTAGCGCACAGGTTATTCGCGAGCTGGTAGAGGAAGAACTGGGCGGAGAGATTGTCGATTACCGGATCGTGCCCGACGAGCAAGACGAGATTATCGCGGCCATGATCGAGATGACCGAATATTATCAAGCGGATCTGGTCTTAACGACGGGCGGAACTGGTCTGGCGCAAAGGGATGTAACGCCTGAAGCAACGCTTAAGGTGGTTGACCGCCTCGTACCCGGTATTTCGGAAGCCATGCGGATGGGCGCCTTGCAGAAGACCCGCCGCGCAATGCTCTCCCGCGGGGTATGCGGCATTCGCGGACAAGCTCTGATCATTAATCTGCCCGGCAGCCCAAAAGGCGTCCATGAGAGCCTGATGGCGATTATGGATCAGCTGCCGCATGCCTTGGAGATCGTCACCGGCACGCATGGAGATCACGAATGAGCGGAACGGATACGATACTGAAGGAGGTTCCGGTTCGGGAAGCGGTTGGTCTCCGGCTTGCCCATGATCTTACGCAGATTATTCCCGGACAGTTCAAAGGACGTTTGTTCAAAAAAGGTCATGTCATTACGGAAGCGGATATTCCAAGCCTGCTGGATATCGGCAAAGAGCATATTTATATTATGGAGTTGGGCGAGAGCGAGCTGCATGAGGATGATGCGGCCATCCGGATGGCGATGGCGCTTGCCGGAGAAGGAATTGCGCTGTCCGATCCTCATGAGGGCAAGGTCAGCTTGAAGGCTGCTATGCAAGGTCTTGCATTAGTAGACCAGATTCTCGTGGAAGCGATTAATGAGCTTGGAGAGGTTGCCTTGGCGACGGTGAAGACGAACAGCGTCGTACAAGAAGGCCGGGCGCTCGCTGCTACCAGAGCCATTCCTCTTACCGTGCCTAAAGCAAAAGTTGAAGAGGTGGAAAGACTGGCTGCGGAATATAGAGCGGCCAATGAAGGGGAGGCTCCTCTTCGGGTCGTTCCTTTCCGCAAGCTGCGCGCGGGACTTCTGACAACCGGCGGCGAAGTATTTTCCGGACGCATTAAGGATAAATTTGGTCCGGCCGTCCGTTCCAAGCTGGAAGCGTTTGGCTCGGAAGTAGCCGAGCAGCGTTTCGCGCCGGATGACCGACAAATAATTGTCAAGGAAATACACTATTTGCTAGAGCAACGTTATGATATGATACTAGTGACCGGCGGAATGTCGGTTGATCCTGATGACCGGACACCAGGCGCGATAAAAGCGTCCGGAGCGGATATTGTCAGCTACGGCACGCCAATGCTGCCGGGCTCGATGCTGCTTATGGGTTATTTGAACGGCGTGCCGATTATGGGATTGCCGGGCTGCGTCATGCATGATCCGTATACTTCCTTCGATGTACTGCTGCCTCGTATATTAGCTGGTCAGACTATCGTGAGAGAAGACATTGTCCGTATGGGATATGGCGGTTTGAACAACGGTTAGTGTAGTACATAAGCGTATAACGATGAGGAGGAAGATCGAGGATGTCGGGAATTGGCGCAACGGGATTTATTTTGCTCGCAATTGTCGCTTTGCTGTTGTTTGGACCAAACAAGCTGCCTGAGCTGGGACGCGCATTCGGGCGCACGCTGAAGGAGTTTAAAGCAGGCGCAAGAGATATGATGGATGACGAGAAAGACAACAAACGGGTTGAAGTGAACCGTACGGAAAATATCGAAGTGGATAATAAGCGGCTTCCGGACTAAACCGGGCCCGCTTTTTTGCTGAAAGGGGGCTATAAAGATGAGTACATCACAAGACAAGGCTTCCGGACAGAGCTTCGACCGGGCCCGGATTCGCGAAGAAGGCTTGATGCCGCTGTTCGAGCATCTTGGCGAGCTGCGGAAGCGGATTATTTATATGCTGATTGTTATCGTACTAGGCCTTATTATCGGACTCGTTATAGCCGAACCGGCCTATAACTTCCTGATGGAGCAAGAGCCGGCTAAAGGCTTGCAGCTGCATGCGTTCTCCTTGTGGGACGGCATCGGCATTTATATGAAATTTGCCTTTGTTATTGCCCTATTGCTGGCTATTCCGTTTACGGCCTATCAACTGTGGGCCTTCGTGAAGCCTGCGCTTAAGCCGAATGAACAACGGGCAACGATTAAATACATACCTTTTGCGCTCATTATGTTCTTGGTTGGCCTATCTTTTTCATATTTTGTCGTGTTCCCGCTAGCCTTTCATTTCACGCGAAAAGTATCGGCGAATCTTAATCTGGAAGAAACGATTGGGATTACGCAGTACTTCTCCTTTATGTTTAATATTTTGATACCGATTTCACTCTTGTTTGAGCTGCCGCTTGTTATTATGTTCCTGACGGCCATCCGGATACTTAACCCGGTAAGGCTCCGCAAGATGAGACGGATTGCTTATTTCCTTATGATTTTTATCGGTGTCGTTGTGACGCCGCCGGACTTCGTATCCGACAGCCTGGTTGCGATCCCCCTTATTATTCTGTATGAGATAAGCGTGCTGCTGTCCGGAACGGTATACAAGAAACAGCTTGCTGCTGCCGAGAAACGCGAAGCAGAGTGGGCAGCGGGGCAATAACCCTGCGTTAAGCCAAAAAGACCTTGGGACTCCCAAGGTCTTTTTGGCTGCGTCGGCATTCGCCGGATTAATAACTCATGGCATTATCTTTGTACAGCTCTCGTCCGCCGAGCAGGGCGGCAAGAGTCTCGCGGCTCGCGGAAACGGCTGTCTTGCGTCCGGAAGCGACTCTCTCGCCCGGGCCAACAACGGCGACTTGCTCGCTTTGAGGAGCGCCAATAACCGCGCCGTCCTCGATAACCGCGTTTTCTCCGATAATGGCCTTATGAATACGGACATTCCGCCCGATCCTTGCGCCCGGCATAATGATGCTCTCGTAAATCTGGCTGCCTTTGCCAACGTCCGCACCGTCGCTTATAACGGATCGCTGCGCAATACCTTCCATCCGGCTATTGTTATGCACAATGCTGTCACGCTGCACAGACAGGTTTCGGAGAGTGGGACGCAAAGGGCTTTGGCGTTTTTGGCTGCTGCCATACAATGGCCAATGCGGCTCGGACAGGCTCAGCGTACCTTCGATCAGCTCCATATGCGCTTCCCACAAGCTGTCGACCGTGCCGACATCGCGCCAGTAGCCTTCATAAGGATAAGCCGTCAGGCTTGCTCCATCCTGCAGCAGCATCGGAATGACATCCTTGCCGAAGTCATGGCTGGAAGCGGGATTGCCGGCGTCTTTCAGCAGCACCTCCTTCAGCTTGTCGGTGCGGAACATATAAATGCCCATGGAAGCCAGGTTGCTTCTTGGACGGGAGGGTTTTTCCTCAAATTCAACCACGCTGTAATCCTCGTTCGTATTCAAAATGCCAAAGCGGCTTGCTTCATGCCACGGGACGCGCTTGACCGCAATCGTAGCTGCTGCTCCGCTTCTGACATGCGCCTCCAGCATCGGCCGGTAATCCATTTGATAGATATGGTCGCCGGAGAGAATGAGAACATGCTCCGGATCATGCTGCTCGATATAGCTTAGATTGCGATAGATGGCATCAGCTGTCCCTGCGTAGTATCCGTTTGGAGAAGCTTCGGAAGCGGGCAATAACGCAATCTCGCCCAGATGCTTAGGCTGCACGGCGTTCAGCCATGCTTCTCCGCCGCCGATATGACGGTGAACGGTGTCCGCGCAAAATTGAGTCAGCACGCCAATCCGTCGAATTCCCGAATTCATGCAGTTGCTAAGCGGGAAATCAATCATCCGATACTGTTCTCCGAAGGGGACAACCGGTTTGGCTAGCGCCGTCGTAAGGGGTGCAAGCCGTTTGCCTTCGCCGCCTGCCAATAACATCGCCATGCAATTCATCTGTGTCATTCTATATTCCTCCAAGCTTTCTCGTATTAGGATGGTATAATCGAAAGTGTCCTTGTATCATCTGCTTACACCAGAGCGTCCGCCTTTGAAACAGCTGTTTCTATAAAGCTATTAGCGGGTATTAAACATTCTGGAATGTGTTTTTTGGCTTACGAAGCAAGAATTGCCGCCAAAAGCAGGCGCCAATTCTAAGCACATGCTTACGAAGTAAGAATTGTCACCAAGAGCATGTGACAATTCTTTAAGCAAATCCTTACGATGCAAGAAATGTCACAAAAAGCATGTGACATTTCTTTTTAGGAGGTTGGAAATATTGAAACGAAGCAACAAGCTTAGCGCAGACGATATTTATCAATTCCGCGAAGGAACATGGCTGAACAGCTATCGGAAGATGGGTGCTCACTTAGCGGTGGAAAAAGGACGCAGGGGCGTTCGTTTCACGGTGTGGGCACCAAACGCGAGACGTCTTGCCGTCGCATCGGACCGCAATAGCTGGGACGGGTTCAAGGAAGCCGGCTATGAGCTGGAGAAGGTCGGAGAGTCGGGGATATGGAGCGGGTTTATCGAGGGCTTTGCCAATGGAGATTTATATAAATACGATATAGAGACAAGGACTGGAAGCAGGCAGCTGAAGGCGGATCCTTATGCGTTCAAGGCTGAAGTGCGGCCTCGCACGGCATCGGTCATCTGCTCATTAGACGGTTACGAATGGCAGGACAAGAGCTGGCTTCGCGGACGCAAGCCGCTGTTTGGCCAGCCTATAAATATTTACGAGGTACACGCCGGCACATGGAGGCAGCATCAGGATGGGCGGCTGTATTCGTATGAAGAGCTGGCGGAGGAGCTGCCCGCCTACGCAGCGGAGATGGGATACACCCATATCGAGCTGATGCCCTTGGCGGAACATCCGTACGATCGTTCCTGGGGTTATCAGGGGACGGGCTACTTCGCCGCAACAAGCCGGTATGGGGATCCTCACCAGCTGATGGCTTTTATAGACCGCTGCCATAGTCTTGGGCTGGGCGTTATCTTGGACTGGGTTCCCGGACATTTCGCAAAGGATGCGCATGGCCTGCGTCTTTTTGACGGCAGCCCGCTATACGAGAATGCGGATCCGCTGATTGCGGAGAAGGAGCAGTGGGGGACCCTTGCTTTTGATTACGAGAAGCCGGAGGTATGCGGTTTTCTGATCTCGAATGCTTTGTTTTGGCTGGACGTGTACCATATTGACGGTTTTCGGGTAGACGCGATTACGAGCATGCTGCTCCGGAACTTCGACCGTCCGGATGGGCGTTGGCGGCCGAACCGGCATGGCGGCAAGGAGGATTTGGAGGCGGCAGCCTTTTTGCGAAAGCTGAATACGGTGGTGAGGACGCATTTCCCTCATGCGCTTATGATGGCGGAGGAGTCGCATGCCTATCCGGGCGTGACGGTTCCGCCGGAGCAGGGAGGATTGGGCTTCACCCATAAATGGAATATGGGCTGGATGAACGATACGCTGAAGTATTTTTCCCATCAACCCGACGAAAGAGGCAGGCATCATGGCTTGCTGACGTTCCCGATCTGGTATGCCTTTGACGAGAAATACACGCTGCCGCTGTCTCATGACGAGGTGGTTCACGGGAAGAAGTCCCTGCTGGATAAAATGCCGGGCAGCTACGAGGAGAAGTTCTCGGGTCTGCGGCTGCTGCTTGGCTATATGATGACTCATCCGGGCAAAAAGCTGCTGTTTATGGGCGGCGAATTCGGCCAGTTTATCGAATGGCGCGATGAGGCGGAGCTGGACTGGCTGCTTCTCGAGTATGAACAGCACCGCAAGCTGCAGGATTTTGTCCGCGCATTAAACCGCTTGTATATAGAGCAGCGTTCATTGTGGCAGCTGGATTCCTCGCCGAAGGGGTTCGAGTGGATCGATTTCCAGGATGAGGGGCAAAGCGTCATCGTATACAGACGAAAAGGCAGGGCTAACGGGGAGTCGCTGATCATTCTCTGCAACTTTCATACGCATGCCCATACGCGGTACCGGATAGGAGTTCCGAGCCAGGGCGGTTATAAAATATTGCTCAACAGCGACAGCCTTGCTTACGGCGGCTCCGGATTCATGGAGCTTGCCGCCGCGGAAGGGGCGGTCGTCCGGTCGGAGCCGGTAGTCTGGCATGGCCGCAAACACAGCATTGAGCTGCCGCTTCCGCCGCTTTCGGTCGTTATTCTGAAACGCGAGAAGGAATCGCGTGCTGCCGTCCGCATGGGGCAGGAGCCGCAAACTTTGCATATGGAGCTGGCTCTCCCGGTACCGGGCAGCAAGCGCAGAGGCCGGCAGAGGGAACGGATTGCAAAGGTATAAGAGTCGAGAGCCAAAGGGGAGAGGGATCTTGAAAGTATTGTTCGTGGGGGCGGAATGCGCCCCGTTTCTGAAGACTGGCGGGTTAGGCGACGTGCTTGGCGCGCTGCCGGCGGCACTGAAGCCGTTAGGAGTTGAAGCGCGCGTCATGCTGCCGCTCTATACCTCCATACCGGAGCGTTACCGCTCGCGGATGAAGACGATTGCGGAGATTCGGGTATCGGTCGGCTGGCGGTACGCGTATTGCGGAATCAAAGAACTGGAGCAAGACGGCATTATTTATTATTTTCTCGATAACGAGCAATATTTCAAAAGAGGCTCCGCATACGGCCATGACGACGACGGGGAACGATTTGCCTTCTTATGCCGGGCCGCGCTGGAGGCTCTCCCCGCAATCGGCTACTGGCCGGATCTCATTCATGGCCATGACTGGCATACCGGCATGATTCCGGCGCTGCTGCGCCATCATTACAGCTGGCGGCAGGAATACGCGGGCATTAAGACCGTATTCACCATCCATAACTTGCAATACCAGGGTATTTACCCGCCGCATGCATTGGGCGATTTGCTGGGTCTGCCTCCGCATTATTTGACTTACGATCATGTGGAATTTTACGGATCGGTCAGCTTCATGAAGGCCGGCATCCAGCTGTCTGACCGGGTTACAACCGTAAGCCCGTCCTACGCGTGGGAGATTACGACGCCGGAATACGGTTGCGGGATGGAAGGCACGCTGCGCAGCAGAGGAGATAGTCTGGTTGGCATCGTAAACGGGATTGACGATGTTCTGTACAATCCGGCATCCGATTCGCAATTACAGGCTCGGTATTCTGGCGATGCCCCGGAGGCCAAGCTTGTATGCAAAACCGCCCTCCAGTGGGAGCTTGGCCTGCGCGAGGATGTTGAAGTCCCGCTAATCGGCATGGTTGGCCGGCTGACGGCTCAAAAAGGGCTTCCGCTAGTGCTCGAGCAGCTGGACGAGCTGATGCACAGCGAAAATGTTCAGCTTGCTTTGCTTGGAACAGGCGATCCGCATCTGGAGCATCTGTTCCGCGAAGCCGAGCATCGTCACAAAGGAAGAGTCGTCTCTTATATTGGCTTTGACGACGGTCTCGCCCGCCGGATTTATGCCGGCTCGGATTTGTTTCTCATGCCGTCTCAATTTGAGCCTTGCGGAATCAGCCAGCTGCTTGCTTTGCGTTACGGCAGCCTGCCGATCGTAAGGGAGACGGGCGGCTTGCGCGATACGGTGCACAGCTATAACGAATACACGGGGGAGGGCAACGGCTTTTCCTTTGCCCCCTATAACAGCTGGGACATGCTGTTCACGGTTCGCCGCGCTTTAGCTTTATGGAGGAACCAAGAGGTGCGCCAAAAGCTGTTAACCCGCGCTCTGCAGGGCGATTACAGCTGGAACCGTTCGGCACAGCAATACAAGGAGTTATACGAGGAGCTTTTGCCATAACGAAAGGGGTGCCGGACGAATCCGGCACCCCTTCATTTGTATTATTCGATTTTACGCCACACAATCCGGTAGCCGTTAGGCTCGAGCCCGATAACAAGCATGCCGTCAGGGTTGTCGATCGGCTCATCGGTTAAGGCGTCGCGCCATCCGCCTTCGTTCATCGGATGCGAAAGCTCGGCCGGTTCATCCGACCGGTTCATCCAAATCGTGAAATGCTCCTTGCCGTCCAGCCGCTCGTAAATGAGCGAGCCGCTGTCTTCATCCGCTAACAGGACGCGGAAACGGCCGCTGCGAAGGGCGGCACGCTCCTTCCGAAGCGAGATGAGCAGCTTGTAGAAATCAAACAGCTCCCGGTTCTGATCCTCTTCGCTCCACACCATGCATCTGCGGCAATCCGGGTCCTCTCCGCCCTCCATGCCGAATTCATCGCCGTAATAGACGCATGGCAGACCCATAGAGGTCATCATATATACAACGGCTTGCTTCACACGGCTCGTATCGCCGCCGCACCTGGTCATGACGCGCGGGATATCGTGGCTCGACAGCAGGTTGAACAGCGTCTCGTTTGTCTGCTGCGGATACCGCATGAGCAGCCGGTTCATTTTTTCCGCGAATCTCGCCGGCGGGATGGCACGGTCTGCGAAAAAGCTAAGCACCAGCTCCGTAAACGGATAGTTCATGACGGAATCGAACTGATCGCCAAGAAGCCAGCGCAGCGAATCGCTCCATACTTCCCCGATAATAAAAGCTTCCTTATTAGCATCCTTAATGGCTATGCGGAAATCGCGCCAGAAGTGATGGTCGATTTCGTTCGCCACATCCAGCCGCCAGCCGTCGATTCCCGTTTCTTTCATCCAGTTCACCGCGGTTTCGATCAGATACTTTTTCACATCCGGATTGGCTGTATTCAGCTTGGGCATATTGCCATAGAAGCCGAAGGTATCATAGTTCGGTATGCCGTCCTGAACCTCTACGGGGAAGCCATTTAGATGAAACCAGTCTTTATATTCCGATTGCTCGCCCTTCTCCAGTACATCCTGGAAAGGAGGGAACTGTTCGCTCGCATGGTTAAACACGGCGTCCAGCACCACGCGAATGCCATGATCATGACAGGTCTGGACCAGCTTCTTCAAGAGCTCCTTGTCCCCGAAATAAGGATCAACCTCCCGGTAATCGATCGTGTCGTATTTATGATTGGAGGGCGAACGGAAGACCGGCGTCAAATAAACGGCGTTAACGCCCAGCTCGTTCAAGTGTTCGATGCGGTTCATAATTCCTTGCAGATCCCCTCCGAAAAAGGATTCTCCCTCCGGCTGCTCTCCCCATGGGCTAGTGCCTTCCGGATCGTTTGTCTTGTCCCCATTCTCGAAGCGATCGGGGAGGATCTGATAAAAGATCGCTTCCTTCGCCCATTCCGGGGCTTCGAACAAATCTATGGAATGAATGTAATGCGCTTCGAAATAACCGCCAGCCGGCGTAGGCTCCTCCTCGGAGAAGCCGTCTTCCGTCAGCCAGATTGTTTCCTCGACGCTATGCAGCCGGAAGCCGTAGCTGAATCGTTTGAATTCCGGCCGGATAACGGCTTCCCAATAATCATGCAGGCCGTCGGCCGCAATGAGATCCATTTCGACTTCCTGGCAATGATGGTCCCAATCATATTTATCTCCTGCGATTGCAACAACCCGCTCGACATCGTTACGTTTGGTTTTGATGCGCAGATGGAATGTGTCCGGATCATAGGCATACGACCATCTGTGGCTGGGGGAATGATAGATGCTTTCTCTTTGCAAAACGGTTCATCTCCTTTTCTCTACACTCCATTCAAACCGGATTAACCGCGAAGAAGCGACTCCGCCCCGTCGATATAGACGGAGGTCCCGGTGATATGGCTTGCCTCGTCCGAAGCGAGAAACAACACGAGATTCGCAACCTGCGAAGGCTTCCCGGGTCCATCCTCAAGCGGATGACCGCCTTCCGGGAACTCGACGGGGATCCGAATCTCTTCGAGCTCCGGCTTGGGCTTGGTAGATTGATCAATGTTAGTCGAAATGGCACCCGGGCAAATCGCGTTGACGCGGATGCCGTATTCCGCAAGCTCCAGTGCCGCCATGCGGGTAAAAGCGGTCTCGCCGGCCTTCGAGCTGCTGTAGGCGCTGAAGCCGAAATTCGAGAACACGCGGTTGCCGTTGATGGAGCTCGTTATGATGATGCTGCCGCCTTTTTCCTTCAGGAGCGGGATCGCGTGCTTAACCGTCAGAAACGTTCCGGTCAGATTGACGCTGATAGTAGCTTCCCATTCTTCCTTGGACATATGCTCAATGGGAGAAATAGTGCCGTTAATGCCTGCGTTGGCAAAAACGATATCCAGCTGCCCAAACGCGGAGATTGCCTTATCGTAGGCTTCCGCCAAGGAATGCTCGTCCGATATATCGGCCTCGACGGCGATGGATTTGGCTCCAAACGCTTCCGCCTCGCGGCAGACGACGGAGAGCGTCTGCCGGTCGCGGTCAAGCAGAATAAGATTCGCTCCTTCCTCCGCGAACCGGACCGCGGCAGCCCGTCCGATACCGGAACCGGCACCGGTTATTAAGGCAACTTTTCCTTCTATGCGTCTTGCTGTTGATTGACTGGACATGTACATCTCTCCTTTATGGCTTTTGCTAGTTAGTACACGGGATCCGGCCATCGTTAAACAGGCAAGAGACACAAAGTAGATGCTAATGCGCCAATCAGAATGGAAGAGCTATTCTAATCTCGGATTAGCCTGAATAAATTTATAGGGAACAGAATACTCCTCATGGGAGAGGGAGGTCCGGATGAAGAGTCATCTTATCAGGATCGGAGGAGATAGCATGAGCTTCCTGGAGATTATCGCCTTGCTCACGCTTCTATTAAAGATCGTGGAGTTGACTCGGAAAAAGGACTAGTACTTTTGTTCAAAAATGGAGGGGGCTGAAAAAGCCACCCTCCATTTTTATTAACAAGAAGCCGCTGTTTATTTTCTATAGGTACGGCTCATGTATTCCGATGGCGAGCAACCCATTATCTTACGAAACACTCTACTGAAATAAAATGGGTTTTTAAATCCAAGCAAATCACTGATTTCGGAAACATTGCGCTCGGAATCTTTCATAAGTCCGATTGCTTTGTTCATGAATAGCCGGGCGTTGTACCCGTGAATGGTAGATCCTGTTTTCAGTTTGAAGATTTCGCACAGATAGCTGTAATTCATATCGAGACTAGCCGCAAGTTCCTTGGAGTTGATCTCATAATTATTCTTGTTCTCTAGATAATCGATAATTCGCAGAACCGTACGGTCGGATTTGGTTGGCGGGTGTTCTTTCATAGATTCTTGATATAGCTTTAAATACAGCTCCATGGTTTGCAAGCTCAGGGAAAGTGCCCGAAAGGGATCGGAGGAATGAAATAATTGAATAAGAGCATCCAGTTTATTTTCCAAACCTTTAGTTTGAGATAGCGTTCCATGTTTGGGCAGCGCAATGGACTTTCGATAATCTTCTTGCGCATCCATGACGGTAGGGGAGGCAAACAGCTTATTACTATTCAAATCATGCAACGTATCTCCATCCCCATTTAAATGACCGAAAAAATGAATCCAATACCAGGATGTTCCGGCAGGCGTTTTTGGCTCTCCCCAGTGAGACATTCCGCTTTTTAAAAAGAGGAACTGCCCTTTTTTGACAATATACTCGAGTCCTTCTTCCCATACTTCCATCTGGCCCTCGGCGACAAAGAGAAAAACATCAAAGTCGAGCATTCGACTCGGGTGTGTGTACAGGTTATTTGTCGTGTGAAATCCAAATTCTTTGATTTTAAGTACCTGATCAAAGCGTAAAATAACTTCATGCACATGAAAAATCCCCTTCATTTTGATGCGTATCGCTAATTGTAAGATGCCCCTCGTACTTTGTCTATTACTTTCATAAACCCAAATATAAGATATGCAAACCAAAGTGAGGGAATTCAAAGCGTGGACTTTCCCGTTTAAAATGGGGGTATTGCAAGAAGTATAAACATCGCGAAAAAGAGGGGGAAATCAATATGTTCGTCAATTTTAAACTTGATGAAGTCAAGCTTACTGACCAAACATTTGCTTGCCGAAGAGCACTCGTAAAAACGTATATATCTGAATTTAACGTGGATCGCCTTATGCATAATTTTAAGATCAATGCGGGTATCCCGTCGAATGCTGAACCCTTGGGTGGCTGGGAAGACGGCGAGTGCGGTCTGAGAGGTCATTTTGTGGGACATTTCCTCTCAGCTTGCGCAAAATTCGCTTTTGCCGATCAGGACGGACTGTTAAAAAGCAAGGCATCCGCCATAGTTGACATCATGGAATTATGCGCCCAACCAAGCGGATATCTGAGCGCTTTCGAAGAAGAAAAGATAGATATCTTAGAATTTGAGGAAAACAGAAAGGTATGGGCGCCTTATTATACCCTACACAAAATCATGCAGGGTTTAGTCGACTGTTATGACTATTTGGGTAACACCAAGTCCTTGCATCTTGCTGTTAACTTAGCCCTTTATATTTATCGGCGATTCGAGAAGCTCTCTTATTGGAAAATCGATGGAATTCTCCGCTGTACAAAATTGAATCCGGTGAATGAATTCGGGGGGATAGGAGATACGATCTATACTTTGTATGATTTGACAGGGGATGATCGGCTGTTCGAGCTGGCAAACAAGTTCGACAGGATGTACTTTGTGGATACGCTTGAAGCCGGGCACGACATCCTTGAAGATCTTCACGCCAATACGCATCTTCCCATGGTCATTGCAGCTATGCATCGGTTTTCGATCAGTGGTGAAACGAAATACAAAGAAATGGCCATCCATTTTTATCAATTTTTGCAAGGAAGGACCTTCGCCAACGGTAATAGCAGCTCCAAGGCTACTGCTTATATTCAAGGTAGTGTCTCTGAGAAATCAGAGCATTGGGGAGGCTTCGGTAAGCTTGGGGATGCTTTAACTGGCGGTGAAAGCGAAAGCTGCTGTGCTCATAATACGGAGAAAATATTGGAGCGATTGCTTGAATGGTCCGGGGCGGTTGAATATCTGGATCATCTGGAGACGTTGAAATATAATGCCGTCTTGAACAGTGCAAGCGCGAAAACGGGCCTCTCGCAGTACCATCAGCCTCTTGGCCATTGCGCGATTAAGAAATTTAGTGAGCCATATGATTCTTTCTGGTGTTGTACCGCGTCCGGAATTGAAGCGATGAGCGAACTTCAAAAAAACATCTGGTTTAAAAGCGAAGGCACGATTTTGCTTAATGCTTTTATTTCTTCTACGGTTATTTGGAGAGAGCAGAAAGCGGTTATCTCGCAAACAAGCGAATTTCCTGACAATCGAACTTCCAGGCTCGTCATCGAAGTTACGGAACCTACGTCATTTAAACTGCTGCTGAAAAGGCAAGCCATTAAAGGGATTAAAATCAATGGCACGCCTATCGATGTAATGGAGGACAACGGTTTTATCATCGTAGAGCATACTTATAATAATCGCGATATCGTCGATATTGATATCCATGCAGATCTGAAACGGGTTCCACTTCAGGGCTCCGAAGACATTTCGGCAGTCATGTACGGCAATATTTTGCTTGCTCGGGTTGGCCATCAACCAATACAAGAGGATATCACCGTCTCTAATCTCCTCGAGAAATTCATTCAGCTTCCAACGGTGGATTTGGCGTTTTCCGTAGAAGGGCATCGGGAGATGAAATTCATTCCGCTGTATCGAGTAGAGGAAGAAGAATACACGGTTTATAGCGATTGGACGGGGCAAGCCACGCATGGTCGTTTTTCGCTTTAGTCAGCCGTTTTGGAAATTTGAGCAGAACGCGATAAGCGATACCGGCTTGCCGGCATTCCATAGTTTATTTTGAAGGCCGAGCAAAATTGCTCTAGAGACGAATATCCGACCGTTTCCGCGATATGGCTGATTGTCATGGTCGTCGTGGTAAGAAAATGGGCAGCTGCGCTTAACCTGGCCATGTTACGCTTTTGGGTAAACGTCATGCCGTAAAATTGTTTGATCGTTCTTTCCGTTTGTCTAACGCTTAAGCCCAATGTGCTCGCAAGCGCTTGTACGGTAATGAAGCTATATTGAGAAAGAAAGCTGTGTTCGATGGTGGCCAGTCGTTTGTCGTCCGGCGTTTGCAGCGGTGTCGGCGAGACGGAGACGGCCATCTGGTCCCCCATATAATTCCGAATGAGCTTGACGACAATCTGTTCGAGAATGGTGCCTACATACCGGTGATATCCAATAGATTTGCGGGTCGTTTCGAATGAAAGCTGTTCGAACAGCTCCATCAAGTTTTGCGAATCTTGGCCGAACCAGAAAGGAGTTTGCGCGAAGGTTTCGGTTAAGATATCAAGTTCCGGATCCCGAGTAGGCTCGTAATCCAACAGCTCGAAGCAAATACAGTATTCCGACATAGGATCCGAAGGGTTCGTGATCTGCTCATGGACGACATCAGGGCCTGTCATAAACAAGGTGCCGGGGATGATCGGATAACTGTGGCCGCTTGCAATCAACGTTCCTTGCCCGAGAGGAATAAAATGCATTTCATAGCTTCGTTTGCTATGGCTGTGCTCTGGAAAAGAACGATAAAAAATGCCCAACCTGATATAGAGCACATTCAGTGCAAGCCCGCCGATTGTGATCTTCAGATTCGTATTTTCCAAGTGGATCGGCGGTAAATTCATGCTCCATTCACTCCTCAGACCGTTTATGTTCCCATTATAACAGATCTGCGAATTTGCGACATTTAGAGCGAGGATCTGTCGTTCTAGTGAATGCCGCTTTATAGGAGACGATCGTTATAATAAAGGTCAAACGAAGTGAAGGAGAATCCTAGCATGACGAAAGATTCGAACTCTGTACGCCTGTACGAAAAAGGCAATTACGCCGGCACTTATACCGAGATTCCAGCGTTCAATCCCGGTCGGGCGTGGCGGGACGGCATGGTTAGCGGAAACGGCGAGAACGGGTACGTCACGTCGGGATCGCCATATGCGGACACCTTTATTTTTCAATATATGTGGTTCAACTATCCGTCCAACGAGCCGAGAGTGATTCCGGAAGAACTGACCGGGCAGCTTGCCGCGGCCAGGAGGAATGTTTTTGATCTTAACGATCAATGGAAGATTACCTTTCCGGACGGGACAACCAGGAAAAGAACCTTTCTTTACAGCTATCATCCGGGACACCAGCTCAGATTAAACGCCAAGAACAAGGGAACCGTGTCCAGCTATGAAAGATGGACGAACTATGAGACGGCGGAAACCGGCGTCCGTTATTCCGATGAATGCGGCGAGTGGATCCGAACCTCGTTTACGTCCAGGGAAGACAACGTATCGATTACGAAGATCGTGCAATCTTCCGCCGGCGCCAAAATCAACATGATCATTTCCATCGATGACATTTCGGGCATGTACAAAGCGCGGGACGGGTTGTCCGAGCTGACGGCGCTCCAATACAAGAAGCTCGTTGATCCGAATGCGACCTATATCGCGCAGGTTGCCCATTATCCGTCCTACCCGGGCAGCGAGTTGATCGATGGAGGATACGCCGGCCTGACCCGGGTTGTGGTCGTTAACGGAACTCAGAAGAGAGTGCTGCTCGCGGATACGAATGAACCGATGAATGTCGGAGAGGAGCGGAATCCGGCAATTCAAGTGATCGATGCCGAAGCCGTCTATTTAATCACGCAATCGAACCGAACATTTGATATGGGCAAAATCGATGAATTTGCAGGTATAACGCGATACCCGATCATTGACCGTCTGTTTCAGAATACGAATGCTGTCGCTGAAAAATATAAGGACGTTTCCGGCAAATTCGATTACAATGCGGCCCTTGCGCCTCACGCGCTAAAGCATGCCGCGGAATTTAACGCCGTACGTTTTTCTCTTGCAGGCGACGAGGACGACAAGCTCGCGGACAATATAACGCTGATCAACGCGCAGAAGGCATCCAAATCGAGGATCAATCATGCTTTTATGGAACAGGTGTACAACCAGGGGCGATATGCCTTGATTTGCTGCAGCGGCTCAAGCGCGCCGCGGTTGTATGGCATGTGGACCGGAGAGTGGAATCCGGGCTGGCGCGCCATCTATACCCTTGACGCCAACGTGAATTTGCAGGTCTCTCCCATGAATACAGGCCATATGACGCATGCCCAGCTCGGGTATATCACCTTCTTCTTGAGAAATACGCCCGATTTTGAATACAATGCGCGAATGGCCTACGGGATGCATGATGCGCTTCAGGTGTCGGTCAACTCGGATATCGACCGCGGGATGCACGTGGAATACGACAATGACTACCCGTTTCAATATTGGAATGCGGGAGCAAGCTGGTGTCTGCTTCCCATCTTCGAATATTGGCAGTGCTGCGGCAATCAACAGATCCCGATCAACGATTACATGAGAATCCACGAACTGAAGCCTATTCTCAGCGTAAGGGACGGGGGGCTGACGGATGGAGAATTCGAAAAGCTGCTCGAACAGGGATATCTGGATTTGGAAAAAGATATTTTGCTTCCGCTGTTGACCAAGCAGTCCAATTTCTGGGAGCAGCTATGTACGCCGGAGTACTATACGGATGTAAACGGCAACGCGTGCTATGAGGAAGGCAAGTCGGTGCTAAATCCTGGCGAGAAATATCTGCTCATCCCTACCTATTCGCCGGAGAATAACCCGATCGGTTACAACAGCACGCTTACGGCCAATGCCACCATGGATATTTCGGCAGCGAGGGATGGACTGCACATGGTCATAACCGTGGAACAAGCTGTCATGCGCGAAGGATATGAAGCAGCGGTCGAACGATGGGAGTCTTTGCTGGGACTGCTGCCGGACTACAAGGTGGACAAGGACGGCGCTTTGCGTGAATGGGCGATGAATGAATATACGGAGAACAACAACCACCGCCATTTGAGCCATCTCTACCCGGCATGGCCAGCATACGAGACGCAGAACGATGCGGAACTCACGAAAGCCGCCATTACCGCGATGGAGAACCGAAACAAATACAATACGTCGGACGCCACGGCGGGGCACGGCTGGATGCACAAGGCGCTGGTCTCTGCGAGATTAAAGGACGGCAACGAAGTAGCCGCTGCCCTTCTGCCGATGATGACGGATTCCGGTTATTACGCATCGCTGATGACGGACCATGATACAAACCGAAGATGCGATACTTATTGCACGGATACCTTATTCGGTACGATGGGAGCCGTTAATGAAGCGCTGCTATTCTCCAACACCGGTGAAATTGAGGTTCTTCCGGCACTGCCCTCGAAATGGCATTCGGGTTCCATTCATGGGTTGATGGCAAGAACCCGGGTGGAGGTCCGCGCTTTAACATGGGATCTCTTATCCAAAACAGTGAGCGTTACCTTGAATTCCATTGTTAATTCCAATGAAATCAAATTTAAATTGGGCATCCCTTGGACAAAAGCCACGGTCAACCGAAGAGAAGCAGCGGCTCTTGAAGTAAGATATGGGGATTATATCCACCTATCGCTGAATTCCGGTATAGACGTTACCGTCGAATTTACGTTATCCGATTAATGGGATAGATCGAGCTTGTTAGAGGAGGAGGCTAATGAGTAAGATTTGGCTTCGAAAGATGATCTGGTCTTACATCCCGCTCTTTCTGATCGTTTTTTCTTTTTTGCTTTTCGTTTTTCTTCGGGTAATCGTGGACCAGAACCGAAAGAATGCGAAAGAGTCCAGCGAGGTATTCACAGCCCAGCTGCTGCAGTCGGTCAATGTTTCCTTGAAAACGGTGGATCATATGGTGATCCGCGAGCTTCTGAACAGCAAAGTGCTGGCCAGTTATTTCGAAGACAGCGGAACCGGCAGCGTTTATATAAACTATGAGGTTCTGGAGCGTCTCAACGAATTGAAGCGGGAAGTGCCGTTGATCGATTCCTTCTATTTGTACCGATACAGCGACGGAACCATTCTTTCGGGAAATATGCGGAAAAATATCAATATATTCGAAGACCGGGCGTTCGCTCGGTCCGTTTCCGGTTTCCATAACGGGCCTCTTTGGACCGATGTACGGGAGTATCGCGAACTCTCTTTCCAGAACACGAAGCGCGTCGTCAGCCTCGTTCATGAGGTTCCGGTTAGCTCCGGATCGAAAGGGATTATCGTGGTGAATATCGATACTTCTTCCATTCGGGCAACCGTATCCTCTCTTTACGACGAAGCCAACACTTACGTGAATATTTTTGGCCGGGACCGGCAACCGATTTATATCGGTAATTTGGAACCGGACCGCAAAGTAACGGCCAGCTTAACATCCGATTACACGGGCTGGACTGTAGAAAGCGGGATGAACAGCGGACTGCTGGCCCGGTCAACATCGGCGTTCTCCAGCGTTTGGTTTGCAGTCGGTGTAATTGTGTTTGTCGGCGGCCTTATACTCACCATCTATATTACACGAGCGAACTATAAGCCTCTTGAAGAGCTGGTGGTGAAGCTGAACCACTCGCTGTTCGACGGAAAAGGATCAGCGGGCAGCGTATCACTCGATGAGTTTGCCTTTATTGAATCCGCTATCAATAATTTCGCCGCACAGTCGAAGCTTGTCGAGAGAGAATTCAGCGAGGCAGCCATCCTGAAACGCAAACATGCATTCAGCATTCTGATCCATGGCCATTACGAGAATGGAGAACTGTCGGAGACTTCTTTCGAGGACTTGCAGTTGCCGGCATTCCATACGCTGAAGGCAATCGTGATCGAGGTCGACAATGCGGAGCAGGCATTCTGTGCATACAGCGGCCGGGACCGCTCGCTATTCAAATTCGTCGTCAGCAGTGTTGTCAACGAAATGATTCAGCAGCCGGATGCATCCGTCTGGCTGGAATGGACATCTCCTACCCATTTATCCGCTGTTATTTTCCAGAATGATCAAAAGGACCTCACATCCGTTTATGAATCGATTGTCGACTGGATTGCCAAAAATCTCAAGTTCACCGTTACCATTGGAGTCGGTCGTGCAACATCCCGTATTGAAGATATTCGTTCTTCCTATGAAGAAGCTTGCTCGATCCTGCATTTCAAGGCGGTGCTTGGTACGAACCGGATCATCCGGTACTCGGACGCCGAGCACCAGCAGCGTAAGAATGAGCATGAGCATCTTCGCGTGATTCACGAGATCTCGTCCGCCTTTCGCCTTGGGGAGGAGCAGTGGAAGACTCTATATTGGAAGCTCTTCAACAATATTCGCGCGGATAAACCCAGGAAGGCCGAGATCGTCAAACTATTAGATTATTTGCTTGCCTACCTGGGCCTTCATCACTCGAACGGGTCCAAGGAGGAAAACCAGATTGTCAGGCAGGCGCTCGAAGACGTTCGCGTCAAGATGGAGACATTCGATACGCTGAACGAACTGAGCCAGACGCTGTTCGCAGTGCTGGACGAATGCAGCAGACAGCTGCAGGAATTGCGCTCGCCGCGAGCCTACTATAACTTATTGCAGGACATCAAAGAGTGTATAGAGAACGAGTACGCAAACCCGAATCTGTCGCTCGATTTCCTGAGTGATCGATTTTCTGTCAATTCCAAATACCTAAGCAGATTATACAAAGAAACATTCGGCGAAAATTTCCTCGACTTCCTGGCTTCCGTCAGGATTAGGAAAGCGAAGGAGCTGCTTATCCACAGCGAGGTTCCGATCCAGGAGGTGGGCGAGAAAGTGGGATACCCCAATTCCGCGACCTTCCGCCGCGTGTTCCGAAAGATGGAGGGACTGCCGCCGCAGGATTATCGCAGTCGAATGCAAGAGTAGGAGCTCGATTGCCCGGAGGTGGACACAGTGATCAGAAGTCGAACGATTGTATTATCCGTAATGGTTGGGGCTGCAGTCGCGCTGATAAGCTGTATGTTATGGATCATTCATGAGAGAGGCCTTTCGGCCGGCGGATCCCTGAATCGCGGCACGGAGACGGTCATCCGTAAGCCGGGTGAATTCCCTATCGCCGACAAGCGCGTGAAGCTTGAGGTATTGGTGGGCTCCGACCTTACGAAAGAGGAATTGGAGAATAATTGGTTTACGAAATATGTGGAACAAAAGCTCGGTATTGATCTCCAATTCGTCATTGCCAAAGAGAGCGAACTGGACAATGCGGAAGACATGTTGTTTGCAAGCGGAGACTACCCGGCGGTCATTCTCGACGGCAGTCTTACGCCCGATGAACAGGTGCGATATGGACAGAGGGGCATCTTTCGTCCGCTGAACGGCTTAATAGACCAATATGGCGACCGTCTGAAGGAGATTTTCCGCCAAAATCCGGATTTAAAGAAGTCGATTACGGCTCCCGACGGAAATATTTACGCGCTTCCGTCAGTAAATGAATGCTTCCATTGCTGGTATGCGCAGAAGCTGTGGATCAATACGTCGTGGCTAAATAAGCTGAACCTGGAAATGCCAACGACGACGGAGGAGCTCTACCAGGTGCTTCGCGCCTTCAAGCTGAAGGATCCAAATGGAAACGGGCTCCAGGATGAGATTCCGCTCAGCGGAGCGATGAACAGCTGGCATACGGAAATCACGGGATTTTTGATGAGCGCCTTTATTTATAACACAGACAACAATTATTTCTTTGTGCGTGACGGCACTGTCGGAATGGCTGCCATTCAGCCGGAATGGCGGGAAGGGCTTGCCTATATCCGCAAGCTGTTCCGCGAGGGATTGATCGACCCGGAAGTGTTCACCCAATCCCTTGACGGGCTAGTGGAGACGGCATCTCGCAAAGATAATGTGCTTGGCGCGGTCACGACGGGATTTGCCCGGATGGTTTTCGACAGCAACACCGGCAGCCGAAGCGGCAATTATGAGGCTGTCCCGCCCTTGATCGGTCCTTCCGGTTATCAGACTGCCGGATACTTCAGCTCATTCGACCGTGCGGCCTTTGCCGTCACCGATAAAGCAACGGCTGCCGAAGCGTCTGCCGCACTGCGCTTGGCCGACTTCCTCATGACGGAAGAGGCGACTATCCGCAACGAGTGGGGGCCGGAGAACAAGTGGTGGCGGAAAGGACGGCCGGGGGAATACGACGAGCACGGAAGGCCCGCAAAATATTGGCTCGATCCCGAATTTTCCAGTTCGTCCGCACAGAATGACGTCTGGGCTCAGATGGGCCTGCTCTATCGGGATCGGAACCTGCGGGAATCGTGGGCCGTGACGGAGAGTCCAGGTTCGTTCGTCGACTATGAGCATCGGCTTTACGAAGAGACGCTGCGGAAGTATGCGGGCAAGGAACCGGATGAGGTCTATCCGGACTATATCTTTACGGATACCTCCGCCGCCGAGGAAGCCGCCCGATTGAAAGTTCCAATCGATGAATATATTCAAACAAACCTGGTTCAGTTCATTACGGGCGTGAAGGATACGGATGCCGATTGGGACGACTATGTGGACGGGCTGAAGCAGTTGAGACTCGACCGGTACATGGAGATCCATCAGAACGCTTACGATGCCTATAAACAAAAATGAGCAAACCTCTATCGAGGCCTCTCGACGATGAGCGACCGCGTCAAATAGGTAGGTTTTATCGCCGAATAGAATTTCAGTTTTCGACTGACATCGAAACTTATAAATTCTATTGTGGTAAGTACAAGCCTTGGTTCAGAACATCTTTCTGGATCAAGGCTTTTTTATGTTTTAAAGAATACTGATCGGTATGCGAAAAATGAGCGGTGCCTTAAATTCATACAAATGTAAGCGCTTTTAGAAATGTGCTCGGCAGTAGATTTCTGTCCGTTGACGGTCTTGGCCGGAGTTCGCTATCGTTAGGCCAGTCAGGTTGAATCTATCGCAAGGAAAGGGCGTGGTCGGGCAAATGAAAACCAGTGTTATGGATGCGCGCGGCAAGTATAAGAGAAGCGGATTGCCGTCCGCCAGGCGGAAGTGGAAAGGGATCAAGCGGCATTGGCAGCTGTACCTGCTCATTATTGCTCCAATGGCTTATATCGTGATCTTTAAGTACATTCCCATGTACGGCGCGCAAATTGCGTTTCGGGATTACAGCGTCATTAAAGGGTTTACGGGAAGTGAATTTGTAGGACTCAAGCACTTTCAATCGTTCTTTCAATCGCCAAACTTCTGGCTGCTGATCAAGAATACGCTCGGCATTAGCTTGTACTCATTGGTCGTCGGCTTTCCCGCACCGATTATTCTGGCGCTGGCCCTTAATGAGATCAAGAGCATGAAGTTCAAGAAGACCGTCCAGACGGTAACCTTCGCTCCCTTTTTCATCTCGACCGTCGTTATGGTTTCCATGATCATTATTTTCCTCTCTCCGCGGCTCGGCTTCGTGGATTACATTGTTCGCGGGCTCGGTTTCGATTCTATCAACTTCATGGGCACGCCGGGGTATTTCAAGAGCATCTATGTATTCTCCAATGTCTGGCAGGGAATCGGATACGGTGCCGTCATTTACCTGGCCGCGCTAGCCGGCATCAATCCGGAGCTGTACGAAGCGGCAAAGGTAGACGGCGCTTCACGATTGCAGAAGATACGGCACGTCGATTTGCCGGGCATAGCTCCGGCGGCAATCATCCTGCTAATTCTAAGCGTCGGCCAGATTATGAACATCGGCTTCGAGAAGATTTACCTGATGCAAAATCCGCTTAACGTAAGCACTTCGGAAGTCATATCCACTTATGTGTATAAGATGGGTCTACTCGGAGCGAACTTCAGCTTCTCGTCTGCCGTCGACCTATTCAACTCCTTCATCAACCTGATTCTGCTCATTACCGTCAATTCGATTGCCAAACGCATTTCCGAAAGTAGTCTGTGGTAAGGAGGAACGATATTTATGAACCGTGTAAACGCAATACGCGAATCGGTCCGCGACAGGATTTTCCTTGGGCTCATCTACATCTTTCTCTTCTGCGTGCTTGCCGTGGTCATTTATCCGCTCATTTTCATCCTCAGCTCATCGTTCAGTTCACCGCAGGCAGTCGTCAGCGGACGGGTCTGGCTGTGGCCGGTCGACATAAGTCTAATGGGGTATAAGGTAATCTTCTCTAATCCGGCCATTCTGACCGGCTATATCAATTCGTTCATCTATACCGTGCTTGGCGTAATGATAAACATTGTCATGACTGTGGCAATCGCCTATCCGCTGTCTAAGTCGACGTTCGTGGGGCGTAATGCGATCATGATGATTCTAGTCTTTACCATCCTGTTCAGCGGTGGACTGATTCCGACGTATCTCACGGTCAAGGCGGCAGGTATTCTGGATACAAGGTGGGCCATGGTTTTGCCCGGAGCGCTAGCTGTCTTTCAGGTCATCGTTGCGAGAACGTTTTTCCAGTCTACCATTCCGAAGGAGCTGGGAGAAGCGGCGGAGCTTGACGGGTGCTCGGATATCGGGTTTCTGTGGCGAGTCGTCCTGCCGCTCTCGAAAGCCATCCTGGCCGTGCTGATATTGTTCTACGCGGTAGGCAACTGGAATGCTTATTTCGACGCGCTGATCTATTTAAAATCACCAGAACTTTATCCGCTTCAGATCATTCTGCGCAACATCCTTATTCTCAATAGCATTGATGCATCTTCTCTCGTGGACGCCAATCAGATGGCTGCGAGACAGGGGCTGCGAGATCTTTTGAAATTTTCGCTTATCGTGGTAGCGACGGTCCCTATTCTTTGCATCTATCCGTTCGTCCAGAAGTTTTTCGTTCAAGGGATCATGATCGGTTCTATCAAAGGATAGCGGGAAATCACGTAGAAGGGAGGTGAGGCCGAAAGCGGGCAAGAAAAACGGAAGATAGCACAAAGACAATTCAAATTGAGCAAAGGAATAAAAAGGAGGAGTCATCTTGGAAAAGAGACGGAAAATCGGAATAGCCATCAGTCTCGCGTTGATAATCGCCCTGCTCCTGAGTGCATGCAGCGGCGGCAACAACAATACCGGAAATAGCGGAAGCGGCAACGCCGAAGGCGAGCAGGCTTCGGGTAGCAAAAGTCCGGTTACGCTGGATGTATTCCTGTCATTATCTCCACGCATTGAGGATATAAAAACAAATGCCGTTACCAAGTATATCGAGAATAAGCTGAATATCAAATTCAAATTCGATGCGGCGCCGAGTGCGAGCGCAGGGGATAAGAAGAAATTGATTATGGCAAGCGGCGATTACCCTTCCGTGTTCCTTTCCGGCGATTTCACGCAGTCCGAACAGATCGATTACGGCCAGCAGGGCGTGCTGCTTCCGCTGAACGATCTGATCGACCAATACGGCAGTGAGATCAAAAAAGCGTTCGATGACGATCCCGATCTCAAAACGGCCATTACGGCGCCGGACGGCAACATTTATGCGCTCCCGCATGTGAATGATTGCTTCCATTGTTGGTACTCCCAGAAAGCCTGGATCAACAAGGCTTGGTTAGACAAGCTTGGATTGCCTATGCCAAAAACGACGGACGACTTCTATAACGTTCTCAAGGCGTTCAAGACGGGGGACCCGAACGGCAACGGCAAAGCCGACGAGATTCCCTATTCCGGGGCCATTGGAACATGGCATGGCGTTCCTTCAAACTTCCTCATGAACGCGTTTATTTATGACAATGACGAGGACTTCTTCAATATGAAGGACGGAAAGGTTGATCTTTCCGCCGATAAGCCGGAATGGAGACAAGGCCTCGAATATGTGAACAAGCTGTACAGCGAGGGACTCATCGACAAGGAATCGTTCACGCAAAACGGTGACGCGCTTTCGCAGGTAGCCAACCAAGTTGGAGATAACGTGCTAGGCGTCATCGCCGGCGGCATTCCTAGTCTGTACTTCAGCCTTGCGGCCGACCAAACACGCCACAAAGATTATGTATCCATTCCGCCTCTGACGGGCCCGAACGGCATTGCGTATACGGCTTACTACAAATCGTATGGCAACGGGCAATTCGCCATTACGAACAAGGCGTCGAAAGAACAACAGATTGCAGCGATCAAGATGGCGGATTACATGTGGTCCGAGGATCATGCGATCACGAACGAATACGGATTGGAAGGGAAGTACTGGGAGAAGGCGCCTTCAGGAACCGTTGATGTCCGAGGCAGACCGGCGAAGTATAATCTTAAGCCTGAGTACTTCGATATGGTTTCTTCTACTACAAATAATGACACGTGGGATCAAATGGGCATCACGCGCCGGACGCGCGATATCCGCGAATCCTGGGTTGCTCCGAAAGATCCGATGACGCAGGAAGGGTATGAGTACAGACTGTTCCTCGAAACGCAGAACAACTATGAGAACAAGCAGCCGAAAGAGACCTTCCCGCTCGGTATCTTCATGGAAACGGCGGACGCCAAGGAAGTTAACCAATTGAAGCCGCAAATCAATGACTACATCCGCTCGAATATGGCGCAGTTCATAACCGGATCGAAGAAGCTTACGGACAATGAGTGGAACTCATACGTGAAGGGCTTCGATGGCTTAAAACTGAAACGCTATCTTGAAATTTATCAGAATGCGTACGACAAAATGGCAAAGTAACGGAGATCATGCCGAGACAACTAATTAGGAGGTTTTTCATTTGCTGAAGACAGAAATTGCAAAGGGTCCCTACGAACCAACCTTTGATTCCTTGCGGACGTTCGAATGCCCGGATTGGTTCCGGGACGCCAAGCTTGGCATCTGGTCGCACTGGGGCGCCCAATCGGTCCCCATGTACGGAGACTGGTACGCGCGCAACCTTTACGTCGAAGGCTCGGAACAATACCGCTATCATGTCCGGCACTACGGGCATCCATCGCAATTTGGTTACAAAGACATCGTCCAGCTGTGGAAGGCCGAGAAGTTCGATCCCGAAGAGCTGATGGACTTATACGCAGCGGCAGGAGCTAAATACTTCGTAGCGCAGGCCATGCACCACGACAACTTTTTCAACTACGATTCCAGGATCCACCGTTGGAATTCCGTGAACATGGGTCCGAAAAAGGATATCGTCGCCCTGTGGAAGCAGGCTGCGGTAAAACGGGGACTGCCGTTCGGCCTGACCGAACATCTTGGCGCTACGTTCAGTTGGTTCCATTGGAACAAAGGGCAGGACAAGGAAGGACCGTACAAAGGCATTCCCTATGACGGCAATGACCCCGAGTACGAGGATCTGTACCTGCCGAACCGCGAGCATCACGACCCGGGCAAGAAAATGTACGATCTGGACCCATGGTATACGCCGAATCAATGGTGGCATCAGCGCTGGTTCGATATCGTAAAGGAAGTCATCGACCTGTATCAACCGGATCTTCTGTACTCGGACGGCGTGGTGCCGTTCGTCAACACGTGGGACAAATCGGATTTTAATCCCGATCATCCTGATTACCAGACGGGGCTGCACGCTGTCGCGCACCTGTACAACACAAGCGCGTCGCTTAACGGCGGCGTTAGCAGGGCGGTATATAACCAGAAGGACCGCAAGAAAGAGATTTACAGCATCGGCGTAATGGATATCGAGCGCAGCCAAGAGCCGGATATCAAACCGGAACCGTGGCAGACGGACACCTGCCTGGGTGACTGGTTCTATAATGTAAAATCCGTCTACAAGAAGCCGGGGCATGTCATCGAGATGTTTGTAGATATCATTGCGAAGAACGGCAATCTGCTGTTGAACATTCCGCAGAAGCCCGATGGCACGATCGACGATGAATGCAGGTACATCTTGAAGGAAATGGCGCGGTGGATTGAAGCCTGCGGGGAGGGGGTATATGGCACCCGACCGTTCCGCGTGTCGGGCGAAGGCGGCACTCGCGTCGTTATTGATCACTTTAAGGAAGACAAGGCGGAGTGGACCGCGTCGGATTTCCGGTTCACGCAGAAAGGCAGCACGGTCTATGCGTTCCAGATGGCTGTGCCGCAAGACCGTCTTGCCGTAATCCGAACATTCGGCTCGGAAGAGAAGGTGAAGAACGTGCGGCTGCTCGGTGCCGGAGAAGTGCCTTTCCAGCAATCGTTCGGCGCGCTCGTCGTTTCGCTGCCGGAGTCACTGCCAACGGAATACGTCAACTGCCTTGCCATTGAAATTTAAACATAGGCTTGAATGGAGAAAAGAGCAACGAATGCGTTTGCTCTTTTTTTTGATCAAGTGTGAGTTCAAATCGCATCAGGATACGCTGCAGCGTGTTTTTGAACAGGTTCAAAAACCATCAAATCGGCGTTTTGATAAAACGAGAACTTGAACACTCATAGCTATGCTATTAAAGTGAAAGGGAAATGAACGAATCGTGCATTATTTTATAGTTAATATTCCTGAAAACGGTATCATCCCTATCGACATCCGTCAGCCGAAGGAGCAGGCTTAGGAGGTTATGGTAACGTATGATGAGCCTACGCTGGGAGGAGAACTTCGTGAGCTATTTAAAGATTTGGGATGCGCCCGCAGGGGCGGTTGGCCGGGATGATTTTGAGGTAAGCATCCGCATCCCCGGAGGGAATTGGGAGCCGCTTTTCGTGTATGAAGCGAAGGTGGATATGCACAATGTTAGACAGGCTTCCATGTCTTTTTTTGACATGGGTGGACCGGTGGAGGTACGGGTCGAGAACCGGAAGGGGCCTATTCACCAAGCTGTCATCCGCCCGCTCTCTAAGCGGATCCCGTTCGAAGTGGAAGGTGCGGCCGTTACCTTCCGCTTGGAAGAACCGTGCAAGCTGTCTATTGAAGTGAACGGGGACCGATTTGGCAATTTGCATCTTTTCGCAAATGCACCGGAGGACAATCCGCCGAAACCGGATGACCCGAATGTGCTGTTCCTGAAGCCAGCCATTCACAGAATGGAGGATATTCAACGTTTGGCGAATCTTTCGCTGCCTGGGGGAGCGGCACCGGAGGTGATTTATTTCGGGCCAGGGATGCATTATCTGGAGGAGACCATCTTCCTCATTCCGTCCGGTAAAACCGTCTTTATAGCCGGCGGCGCTATAGTTGTCGGTTCCCTTGTTTGCGATCATGTACAAGATGTCACCATACGCGGCAGAGGTGTGATATATTTATCTGACTTCCACCGATTCTCCGCCTTTCGGGGCGTTAGGATTATGTTCTCGCTTCATATTTCAGTGGAGGGTATCGTGCTGCTCGATCCGCCGCATTACAGCATTTACATCGGCAAGTCCGAGCATATCCGGATCCGCGATTTCAAATCCTTCAGCACGCGGGGATGGTCCGACGGCATCGACATGATGTCCAGTTCGCATATAGAGATTGAGGATGTGTTCCTGCGGACGTCCGACGATTGCATTGCCGTATACGGCAGCCGCTGGGATTATAAAGGGGATTCGCGCTGCGTTAGTGTCAAAGACTCCGTCTTATGGGCCGACGTTGCACATGCAATGAATATCGGCGGACACGGAGACTATCGCCGGGGCGGTGACTTGATCGAGGATATCCAGTTCAGCAATATCGATATTTTGGAGCACCACGAGCCCCAGCCCGGTTATTGGGGGGCCATGAACATTAATGTTGGCGATAATAACACGGTGCGGAACGTCACCTATGACAACATCCGTGTGGAGGATTTTGAATTAGGCCAGCTGGTGGACATCCGTATCGTGTGGAATGAGAAATATAACCCTGTTGCCGGTAAACGCATTGAGAATATTCATTTCCGGAATGTGACCTATAACGGAAAAAATGAACATAAAAACCGAATCTACGGATTTGACCGGGAGCGGACCGTGGATGGTGTCACCTTCACCAATTTGCGTATTAATGGCGAGCTGATTTTGGATGCGGAGCAGGGGCATTTCGACATTAATGAGCATGCGTACGGCATTCAATTTCTAAAGTGACGATAGGACGGTTCAGGGCGAATTGGGGGACGGGATTATAAGACCGGTTTCCCAGGTCGTTCTCCCAATAGATATAATGAGGGGGTAGCCAAATGAAAGTAGAACGTGTGGGGGGAAGGCTAACACGCCTCTTTAGAAGGGATACTTTATTAATAAAAATCTTATCGTCCTATTTCATTATTGTTATCGTTCTATTATCTGTTTTTTCCTTTGTCTTGTTTCGCACCTACAGCAATAAAAGTATAGAGCAAATCAGTCAAACCTCTGAAAACTTTATTTCGCAATCTTATTATATTGCAGATACAATGCTCATTAATGTCTATTATAACTTTTATCAGTTATTTAATAATAGTATGGATAATGATCTTAATTACGGTTTGTATGTTGATAAACCAGATAAATTTGCCGATCAAGATGTATTAAAGAAATTAAAGCAATATGTGAAGTCAAATCCGCTTATCGGCTCCATTTATATTTATAATTCAAAGGCCGACAGAGTATTATTCAGTATATCTGAGGTAGGAGAAGGGACGTCTGGTTTCGATTCATGCAAATGTAGAATGGGATGTTTTGATTTTTATTAGAGTGTTGATAAGGTATAATTTCGATAGAATAATAGTTTCGACTTATTCGTAAGATTCTTGTTGTAAGCGCTACCACAGAAATGCTCAAGCATCCGAAAGGAGACCTGGAATGAGAAGCAAGATTCTCGCCGCGGTTAGGAAAACAAACAATATCCGGCTCAAGAACAAGATGATCATTTCCATCGTGGTTGTGGTATTCATCCCGGTACTGCTCGTGGGCAGTATCTTGACGGCATCTTACCGTCAGAATGTACTAGATCAGGCTACGAACCAAACGATGAACAACGTGGATAAAATCAAGAAGCAACTAACGGACATTCTTCGGATGCCGATTGAAATATCGCACAACCTGCAAGTCGACGACAGGTTATCCAATTTGGTCAATTCCCGCTATGAGACCACTTTCGAACTGGTTACAGCCTATTGGGATTTTCGCTATTTCCGTGACTATGTGCAGCTATATAAGGAAATTTATAACATTCGCTTCTACACGGACCCCCCGATGCCGATCAGCAACTGGTACTTTCTAAACCCAGATGAGTCTGTCAAGAACTCGGAATGGTATCGGGAGGCGCTCAACAACCCCGGTTCGTCTATCACTTGGCATTACATCGCGGACGAGACGAAGGAACATCGTCCGTATCTCAGCCTCGTTCGCAGAATTGATTTTCCGGTTTACCGTTCCCGTGGAGTGCTGGTCATCGATCTGGATCAGAATGAATTGAATGGGCTTCTAAGCCAGGAACCGTTCGACACGATGATTTTCGATTCTCAGGGCCTAATTGTCGCTGCCAAGTACCCGCAATGGGTCGGCCGGAATATCGACAGCATGGATTTCGCCAAGGATTTGAGCGATAAACCGGCTGGAGCCTACGAGTTTAATTACGAGGGAAAACGTTCGAAAATTGTGGTGGAGGAGGTGATTCCGCCATATAGCCGGAACGGGCTCAAAGTCGTTTCGGTCTTTCCGATCGACAGCATCGTGAGCGACGCAAACCGGGTCAGCAGGCTGGGGTTTACCATTATTGCGGCTAGTTTGTTCATCGCGATCGTTCTCATCTACATCACCTCTTCCTTCTTGTCCCGCAGATTGCTTCTGCTTAATAAGGTGTTGAACAAAGTTTCCATGGGGAATCTGAACGTGCAGTCGGATGTGGATGGAAACGATGAGATTGGCGTGTTATCCAAACAGTTCAACCATATGCTTGCCAGCATCCGGGGCTTGATGGAAGAGGTGAGAGAGTTCCATGTGCACAAAAACTTGCTGGAGCTGCGGCAGCGCGACATCAAGCTGAAGATGATGGCGAGCCAAATCAACCCGCACTTTCTGTTTAACGCGCTGGAGTCCATTCGAATGAAAGCGTTTGTGAAGGGAGATGCGGAAATATCCAATGTGGTGCATCTCCTGGGGAAACTAATGAGGCGCAGCATTGAAATCGGAGACCGCAAGATCAAGCTTCAGGAAGAGCTGGATATTGTACGCTGCTATTTGGAGCTTCAGCAATTCCGCTTCGACGACGAACGTTTGACATATAAGCTTCACCTGGATCCTTCGGCAATGAAAGTGGAGATTCCGCCGCTCATTGTTCAGCCTCTTGTAGAAAATGCCGTGGTGCACGGGCTGGAGGAGGTTGAAGAGAGCGGAATCGTAATCATCGATGCGCGTGTGGAGACGGATCGGGTAGTGATTACGGTGGAGGATAACGGATGCGGCATACCGGAGGACAAAATGCGGGAAATCGAGCATTCATTTCTGGATATGGAAGATGCGGAGGAGCATCGGATCGGACTCCGCAACGTACATCAGCGCCTTATTCTGACCTACGGAGAAGGGTTCGGGCTAAGGCTGGAATGCCCGCCGGGATCCGGTACCCGCATCACATTTTCAATACCGTTGGGAGGGAATTTGCATGTATAAGGTAATAGTTGCCGACGACGAACCGGCGATCCGGCAGGGGCTTCTGAAAATTGTCGATTGGGAAGCGCTTGGCTTCTGCGTAGTTGGAGACGTCTCGAACGGAATAAAAACGGTTGCCCTCCATCAGGAGTTGTCTCCCGAGCTGATCGTCATTGATATCCGGATGCCGCGGATGGATGGTCTTCAAGCGATCCGCGAAATTCGCAAGATAGACGGGGATTGCCAATTTCTTATTTTGAGCGGGTACGCCGATTTTGCCTACGCCAAGCAAGCCATCGAGATGAATGTGAGCGGCTATGTGCTCAAGCCGATTGATGTAGAGGAGTTTAGAGAGGAACTGCTGCGCATCAGAGCCAAGCTAGACCGGCTGTCAGGCCGCGCTAAATTGTCCGAATTCCATGCCGATGCGCTGCGGGAGGAACTTATCCTCAAGTTGATCGCGGCTGATCCGGCTGACGCTCAGGAACTGGAAAGCGAGCTGGTGCCCTTAATCAGCTTTGCAGGGAAATCCAAACAGATTTTGTTGGTTGAGGCGGAGGACATCTCTCAAGAAGGACTTGCTTATCTGGAGTCGGTCAAGACGAGATGGCTGGAAGCCGCGGAGATGGAGGGCCTCGGATACGGGTTTCAGACCGGACCGTATATCGGATTTCTTTTGAAGGAAGATCTGAACGGGCCAGGCGCCAAAAACGAATGGACTCGGCTTCTGCAAGATTCCTGCGGGCTTAAGCCGGGCTTCACTGCAGCCGCTGGAAGAATCGTTTATGAACTTGCGGATATCCGACAATCGTACGAGGATGCCTTGGGATTGTTGAAAAACCGTTTTCTGCTTGCCGGAGGGCAGATCCACATGGTAACGGAATCGGTCTTGAGCCATATTGCGACCGAGTCGAACGAACATGCTCCTCCGGATTTGGAGGCGCTCTCTACCAAGCTGTGTTATATGCTGGATCTCGGCAGATGCGAGGGGGTGGCTGAGACGCTTGAGGAGGCGGGAGGAGCACTCGTGGCTTACGATTCTTCCGAAACCGCGATCAAGACCGGCCTGGCCAAAATGTTGTCCGTCACCCTAAGCAAGCTGGCCGCTCTCCATCAAAGCATCGATATCCAGGACTATGCGCCGCTGATTGCCGAGCTTTATCAGCACACGCATTACGATAGAGTGATGAACGCCGCCCATTCCCAGCTTGCCGAACTGGCGAGAAGACTGGGGGGAAACGGCAACCTGCCTGTGGTCAAGCAAGTGATGGATTTTATCCAGCGGCATTACCATGAAAATTTAAAGCTGGAGACGATGGCGGAGATTTACAATTACAATAAGGGGTATATGGGCAGAATGTTCAAGCAGCATACGGGAGACTCCTTCCATACCTTCTTGGATAAGGTCCGGATTCAGCAAGCGATCCGGCTCCTAAGAGAAGGACACAAGGTCTACGAGGTCTCGGAGCTCGTAGGTTATCCCAATGTGGATTATTTCCATTGCAAATTCAAGAAATATGTAGGAGCTCCCCCCTCTTCGATCAAAGGGGCTCCTCCAAAGGCCAAGACCATTTCGCTGGAAACATCCTAGATTTTTTTAAAATGAGGGCGGCAAAGAGTGAAAAAGGCATCCAATCCCTTTTTTTGGGGATGTGGATGCCTTTTTTTTCGGCTAACCTCTTGAGATTCATAGCATAAGCGTTCGAAAAGAATTATTTTGATATGATTTTAGGTTCATTTTATCGGGTGCAATGGAAGGGTCTCTATCGTTTATGATAGTGCAAATAGGAGAGAGTAAGCAATCATATGAAAGAGGAAGCTTAAGAAGCTAGGAGGAGCACAAATGAAACCGCTAACAGAAGGCACCCCGGAAGCAGGGTCGACGCTCAAAAGGAACCGGATCTGGTTCAAAGCATTCCAGCAGCGTTACTTGTACATGATGTCACTTCCATTCGTAGTATGGATTGTTATTTTCAGTTATGTGCCTGTCTGGGGCTGGCTTACCGCATTTCAAAATTACAAGCCGAAAAATTCAATTCTCGATCAGAAATGGGTCGGCTTTGAGAATTTCATTGAATTATTCCAAGATGAAAGATTTTATATTGTTTTGCGCAATACGCTGGCCATGAGTACGATGGGCATGATTGTAGGCTTCACGATTCCCGTTGTATTCGCATTATTGTTAAATGAGATGAAAGGTCAGTTTTTCAAACGGTCGGTTCAAACGATTTCGTATTTGCCTCACTTTGTTTCATGGGTTGTTGTATCCGGACTCGTATATAAGATGCTTTCGACAGACGGCGGAGCGGTGAACCAATTGCTCATGTGGCTTAACATTATCGACCAGCCTATTCAGTTTATGGCTAAAGGCAATTTGTTCTGGGGAATTGTAACCGCTTCAGATTTATGGAAGGAAATGGGCTGGAACTCGATTATTTTCCTGGCAGCGATGGCTGGCATCGATCCCGAGCTTTACGAAGCGTCAACGGTTGACGGCGCAGGCAGATTCCGCAAGATGTGGCATATCACGCTGCCTGGTATTCGTACAACCTTCATGGTACTTTTCATCTTGTCTATTGGACACTTAATCGGTATTGGATTCGAGAAGCAGTTCTTGCTTGGCAACCCTCTGGTATCTGATTATTCCGAGGTGTTCGATCTGTATGCGCTCAAGTACGGTATTCAATTGAGCCGATATTCGTACGGTACGGCGATCGGCATATTTAATTCCGTAGTCAGCATCCTATTAGTATTTATCGCGAACGGAATATACAAGAGAATCACCAAAGAAACTGTCATATAGGAGGCGCGGCATATGCAAGGTGTTGTTCAAAAAAATATTGGCGATAAAATCTTTGACATTTTCATCTATGTATTCATGGCGTTGGTAGCTCTTGTAACTTTATATCCGTTTTTAAATGTACTCGCGATTTCATTTAACGATTCGGTGGATACCGTACGAGGCGGTCTGACGGTTTACCCGCGAGAATTTACCTTAAGAAACTATGAAACGATTTTCGGCTTTGAGGGCTTGCTTACCGGATTTAAAAACACCGTCATTCGGACGGTAATCGGTACGGCAATCGGGGTTGTGGCAGCGTCCATGATGGCTTACACGTTAAGCCGTCCTGATTTTCAGGGCAGAAGATGGATGTCGGTTTTGTTCGCTCTCACGATGTATTTCTCAGGCGGACTCATTCCGGGCTTCCTATTGATGAAATACCTAGGCTTGATCGGAACCTTTAACGTTTACATCATTCCTGCACTGCTCAGCGTTTGGAACGTGTTCGTTATCCGCTCGTATATCGACGGACTTCCGTTTGCGCTTCAAGAGTCAGCGAAACTTGACGGTGCTAATGATTGGACTATATATTGGAGAATTATTCTTCCGCTTTGTCAACCCGTATTGGCGACAATCGCATTGTTCATTGCTGTCGGACACTGGAATTCCTGGTTTGATACGTACTTGTTCAATAACAGGAATCCGGAAAATACGACGCTGCAGTACGAGTTGATGAAGGTGCTGTTGTCTACGCAGACGGGCAGCGATTACCGCGACCCGAACGCACAGCAAGCGATGGCGGCGGTATCGCCCGAATCCATTAAGATGGCGATTACGATCGTCGTTACCTTACCAATCCTGCTCGTATATCCATTCCTTCAAAAGTATTTTGTCAAAGGAATGACGCTTGGCGCAGTAAAAAGCTAATTTCGGTAATAGCAGGTTTCCTGTTATATACATGCAAATCACGCACATGAAAAAGGGGAGGGCTTAACGAAATGAAAAGAAAGATCCAAATGGCACTTAGCTTAATGTTGGCACTCGTATTCGTATTCATCGCGGCATGCAGCAATTCGAATAATGAAGGCGGTAATAACGCGACGACGCCAGAATCAACAAAAGCAACAAATGAGCGGGCAGCTGAGCCCATTACGGTTCGCTTGGCTGCAGGTAACAACCCGAACTGGGATGATATGCAATCCGATATCGGCAAATTTATTAAAGAAAAGACAGGCATTACCATTAAACAAGAATTCCCTGTCGGCGGTTCCGACACAGACGTGTACGCACTTATGGTAGCAAGCGATGAGTATCCGGATCTGGTTATGCCGGGCGGCAGCACAGGCAAATTGGTTGATGCAGGCGCTTTGATCGACCTTCGTCCATTGATCGAAGAGTATGGTCCCAACATTAAAAAGGTTTACGGCGAATATTATAACCGCCTGCGTTGGAGCAAGGATGATGACGCGATTTATACGCTTTCGCTGACCGGCGTAGGTCATACGTACTTTGATTCGGGAAGCGGTTTCCAATTGCAGCACCAAGTGCTTGAAGCAGCCGGCTACCCGAAAATTAAAACCGTTGAGGATTACGAAGCTGCAATCAAAGCATATATAGAGAAAAATCCAAAAACGGCAGACGGCCAACCGAATATCGGGTTGTCTCTTAACGGCGGGGAATGGCAAATTCTCATTTCGGCAACAAACCCTGCGTTCTTGGCAACCGGCGCTCCGGACGATGGCGAATTCTTCATTAACCAAGATACTTATGAAGCAATCATGCACTACCAGCGTCCAGAAGAAAGAGAATACTTCCGTTGGCTGAATCACATGAACGATATCGGCTTGCTTGATAAAGAAAGCTTCGTTCAAAAATACGATCAATACAAAGCAAAAATCGCTTCCGGCCGCGTTCTGGGGCTTATCGATCAAAGTTGGGATTACGGCCAAGCCGAGAACGCTTTGAAAGCGGAAGGCAAATTCGCTTCGACATACGCTCGTTTCCCTGTAACCTTGAACGACACTTACAAGGATCATACCTTCGCAAGTCCTGGTTACCTTCCAGCCCTCGGAATCGGTATTACGAAAGATGCTCAAGATCCGGTTCGTTTGATTAAATTCCTGGACTACCTTGCCTCCGATGAAGGCCAAGTGCTTTTAAACTGGGGGATTGAAGGCAAGCATTACAATGTGGTAGACGGCAAACGAGTCATTCCTGCCGATGTGCTGGAGCAGAAAACAAACGATAACAACAAATTTACGAAAACAACGGGTATCGGCAACTACAACCTATCCGCCCGTTACGGCGACGGCGTGAAGGATCCGTCCGGAAACTACTATACGACGACATTCCCTGATCAGATCCAAGCAACTTACTCGGAAGAAGACAAAAAGACGCTGGCAGCTTACGGCGCAACGACTTACAAGGATCTGTGGCCTTCTGATGACTCGTTCCCTGAACGCAAATACGGCGCGGCATGGACGCTTTCGTTCGAGACGGGCTCCAAGGCGAACGTTATTTTCCAGAAAACGCAGGATATTATGAAGAAACGCATACCGGAAGCGATTCTGGCGAAGCCGGAAGATTTCGATAAGGTCTATGATCAGTTCCTGAAGGATCTGGAAGACGCAGGCGTTGCAAAGCTCAATGAAGAAGTTACAAAGATGGTGAAGGACCGCGCTGAGCTTTGGTCGAAATAAGCGCAAGGCTTACGAATCCATGGTACAGGAAGCCGATTTCGGCACATTAGATACGGAATTTAAGCTGCTGGCCCAAAAAGCAAAAAGTAAAGAACCGCTAGTTTATACGATTACTTATAGAGCAACAGATCAAGCAGGGAATGTTACGGAAGCATCCGCCACGGTTACGGTTCCCCATGATCATGGAAAAAAATAAACCCTTTCAGGAACTGGATACCTCCGACCGGAATGGTTCGGAGGTATTTCGGTTGAAATGTCTTTATCATGCTATTTCATGGCTTTAAAATCAAGGTTTAATAGCATGCGGTGTAATAGCATCGAAACGAGGGGGAGTTATAATGGGAAATGTGAGCATTCAATTCGACCGGTTTCCGGGAGGGCTTGGCAAGGCGGTCGTCTTTAGTTTTGACGATGGCCGCGAGCAGGACAGGAGACTAGTACAGGCTTTTAACCGATACGGGCTCAAAGGAACGTTCCATCTGAATTCCGGCAAATTCGGCCAGGAAGGTTACATCAATGCCGAGGAAGTAACGGACTTATATCGCGGCCACGAGATTTCGGCCCATTCCGTCACTCACCCGTTCCTGGAGCAGTCTCCGGATGAACAGATCGCGGAGGAGTTGATTACGGACCGCCGAAATTTGGAAGCGATTGCGGGATACCCTGTACGCGGCATGAGTTATCCGTTCGGCACCTACAACGACCGCGTCGTGCATGCGCTGCCGGTGCTCGGCATCGAATATGCCCGCACCGTCCAAAGCCACGGCGGTTTCCACATGCCGGATGATCCGCTGAGATGGCATCCGACCTGCCACCACAAGGACATGGTCGAGAAGGCGGAGCAGCTGCTGTCGTCCAATTCATTTTTTAGTCGGATGGAGCTATTGTTCATTTGGGGTCACAGCTATGAGTTCGACAACGATGACAACTGGGAGCTGGTAGACAAGACGGGAGAACTGCTCGGCGGAGAGCAGTCGGTCTGGAAAGCGACGATGACGGACATTGTAGCCTATCAGAATGCGCTCAAAGCGCTCCGTTTCTCGGTTGATAGGAGCATGGTGCATAATCCGAACGCCCTTGAGGTTTGGATTAGCGCAGACGGAGAAGTCGTCCGTATTGCGGCAGGCGAAACGAAAATGCTGCGATAGCAAGCGAAAGTTTTCAAAATTAACAAAAAGTTTGGTAAGGTACCGGGTTTCTTCCATGCAAAACCCTGGTGCCTTTTTCGAATGGGAAAATGAAACTGGTTCTACCTTGGAAGGCTATTTGTTCCTGTTGATGAGCGCTTTAAACATGGCCCCTTATGCGATTGAAATTGTCGAATTAGATAAAGAGTTTGGAGGGAAATCCATTGCTGAGACTGTTTAGAACGAATGAAATACGCGACGTGCAAGAGCTGGAAGGCGATTGGGATTTTCAACCGATTAACGGGATTGAGGGGTTACCGTCCCGCTACGAATATCGGATGCCCGTGCCCGGCTGTTGGGAGATGCACCCGCAGTTTGCGACCTACCGGGGGAAGGCCGTATACCGGCGAACTTTAGAAATATCGCGGAAAGGCTCAATTCGGCTTGTTTTCAAAGGCGTGAGCCATACAGCTGACGTTTTCTTTGACGGAATTCCGGCAGGGCACCATTATAATGCGTATACGCCGTTTGCCGTCGTCATTCCGGATGTCGAACCGGGAACGCATGAAATTGCAGTGATCGTCGACAATTCATTCGGCGAATCGTCCGCGCTCCATGTTCCGAACGATTATTATACCTATGGAGGTTTAATCCGACCTGCGGCAATTGAGCTGCTGCAAGAGTTGTTCATCGAACGAATCGTCTTTACGCCGATTCGTACGGCTGAAGGTTGGCAGGGTGGGATTCGCCTCTATGTACGGAATATCGGACAACGAGCCCATCGCGCACGGCTGCAGCTCAGTCTGGCAGGCAGGGACATTGCCGCAGGGGAGGCTGGCGTGAAGCCGGGCGAAACCGTCGAGATTTCGATTACGGAATCGTTCCCTGGCGTTACTCCGTGGTCGGCGGGTGACCCCAATCTCTATTTGCTGAAGGCGCATCTATATATAGAGGGACGGGAAGCTCCCGCGGATGATTTGATCGAGCGGGTCGGCTTTCGAACGGTGACAACGGAGAATGGCCGCATCCAAATAAACGGCGAGGACGTTGTTCTGAAGGGCTTCAACCGGCATGAGGATCATGCGCTGGCAGGAGCCGCCATTCCTTACCCTCTCATGGTGAACGACATCGAACTGATGCTGGACATGGGCGCCAATACCGTACGGACCAGCCACTATCCGAACGACGAACGGTTTCTTGATTTGTGCGATGAGCGGGGCTTGTTCGTATGGGAAGAAAATCATGCGCGCGGCCTTAGCCTGGAGCAAATGAAGCATCCTTTGTTCGCCAAGCAGTGCGAGGATTGCAACCGGGAGATGGTGGAGACTCATTACAACCATCCGGGCATCATCATCTGGGCGATACTGAACGAATGCGCAAGCGATACGCCGGAAGGACGGGAGATGTATCGGTCGCAGCTCGAGCAAATCCGGGCGATGGATTCGTCAAGGCCGCTAAGCTTTGCTTCGCATCACCGCGATCGCGAGCTTTGCTTCGATCTTGCGGATATCGTCTCGTTCAACTTGTATCCGCTCTGGTACGAGGACGAGGATCCTCTGGAGCTTGTCAAGCAGGCGAGACTTTGGGCGGACCGAGCCGGAGGACTTGGGAAGCCGATGATTATGAGCGAATTCGGGGCCGACGGCTATTACGGCTACCGGGATCCGAGTCGGGTGAAAGGAACGGAGGAGCGTCAGGCCGATATCATCGAGCGCAATTTGGCGGCTTATACGTCCGTCCATTTCTTATCCGGCATGCTGATCTGGCAATTTTGCGATTGCAGGGTAACGGAAGGAACAGGATGGCTGCTAACCCGCGCTGGAACGCAGAACAGCAAGGGAATCGTCGACCGGTACCGCAGACCGAAGCTCGCTTATTCCGTTGTAAAAAAGTATTTTGCAGGACGGCAGCCGCGCCCCACTATGGAGTAAATCTTGTTGAAAATAAGGTGTTGAACGGAAAACGTTACGATAAATTCAATAGCCTGCCGGCTGATCCGGCAGGCTATTCGGGCTTAGTATAGTTTAGTTATAAACGTACTTTCCAAAAAAGGGTGTGATAAACTGTTCGAAGCCCGACACTTGAGGGGGATTAAAGGAACTATGGAAGACGCTGTAGTTATACAAGCAGAACGAATTGCAGCCGATTTTCTGCTGGAACAAGTAAAAGCTTCATATAGGATCATAGGTAAAGGCATCACAAATCAGGTTTGCGCAGTTGAGACGGGGAGTCGCAAAGTTGTTGTCCGCATGAACGATAAAAATACATTCCCAAGCTTTATCAAAGAAAAATGGTGTATCGAGCAAGCAGCCGCAGTTGGCGTTCCTGGTCCCGAGGTGTTGTCCATTGGTATAGTTGATGAAACTGCATATATGATTCAAACCTTTATCGAGGGAGATAACGGGTTAGACAGTGCCGTTCCCAAGTCCTATGTTTGGAGGAAACTGGGTGAATATGCCAAGCTTATTCATTCGATTCAAGTGAAGGGATATGGAGGGGATCTGATTGATCTAGTCAACGGTTATTTTCAGTCACCTTCTCATGCCGGATCAGACGGCAGCTGGCTAGGGTATGTACAGTATAACATCAATAGTTTGACTGAGCATGATCGCTTGATTGAGCTTGGAGTAATCACTCAGATGGAATCGAAGAGAGTAAGAAAACGGTTTGAAAATTTGAAGAGCACACGGTTCCGCTTCGGTTTAAACCATGGTGATATCTCTTTAAAGAATACGATTGTCAATCAGGCAAACCAAGTGATATTGCTGGATTGGAATCCAGAAGTAAGCGTGGTACCGCATGCAACCGTTGCTCAATTGATGCATTACCAAATTCTAGGGCTAGAAGAAAGTGCAAGCGTTGAAGAGTTCAAAGCGTTTATGGACGGGTACGGAATAAGTGAAAAAGATCTTACTGAAACGAGGCATTTCCTGCTATTAAGGGCTTTCGATAACCTTAGGTGGGCTATTGATCGAAGTCCTGATCTGATCGTGCCTTACGCTGCGTTTGCGAAACAACTCCTTGGCATGATTATGGAATAGCATAGGAAATTTTAAAGGGGATACCGGCAAGCAACTGAACTATGATCAGTTGCTTGCTTTTTTCACGTTTACCCATTGTTTATTGAATCTAAATATGCATTCGCATTGTGTCTGTGTCTTGAGACTCTACTACTCTTCTTCTCTCTGAATTATTTGTTTGCCATTGACAAGGGAAGGCATGCTTGATATTGTATTAAACAGTTGTTTTAAACATATGTTTAAGACGAGATATAGATAGAGGGAGTGGAGAGATTGAAACAGGCTTTGCAGGCATTTATGAAGCGCCCGACCACATGGATCGGGATTATTACGGCACTGATGTTCCAGATCATATTCTCTTTGATTTGGATGACGGGCTATGACGGGGTAACCGATCGTGCCAATCAGCTGCATATTGCGGTTGTCAATAAAGATCAGCAGCTGGGAGAGCAGGTAGCGGCGAATCTGTTGAAGGAGCTGCCGTTCCGGATGTCCCGACTGGATAATTTGGACGCTGCCAAGCAGCAGCTGGATGACCGGAAGCTTCAGATGATTATTTACATGCCGGAGGATTTTACGCAAAAGGCGGCGTCCCCAGGCGGACACGCCAACATTCAGTATTGGATTAATGAGTCGAATCCTGCTTTAATTAAAAGCATGATGAACGGAGTAGCCGAGCAGGTTACGGCCGAGGTCAACAAGCAGGCGGTAGCCGCCGGCGTGAAGACAACGCTTGGAGTGGCTGCCAAGATGCCGGAAGATCAGGCTGCTACGGCAGCCCAAAGCTTGGCTGAGCGCGTAACGGCGGATATTCAGTCGACTAACGCCATACATGGCATGAACAATCAGATGGTGCCGATGATGATGGTGCTTGCTTCTTATGTAGGCGCCATGATTATGGGGATGAATCTGGAGCAGTCGGCGATGGCCGTTCAGGCCAGCGTCAGCCGCTGGAGAAGATTTGGGGCAAGAAGTATCATTAATATTGCGGCAGCAGTTGTTGTATCATTAGTAGGCTCGGCATTGCTGTTATCGCTTGGCGGACAAATCGAGCAGGGTTTTTTCCATCTATGGTTATTTGAAATGCTGTTCCTGCTCACCTTTATGTTCGTATCGCAAATGTTTCTTTATCTGCTTGGCATGGCAGGCATGCTGTTCAACATTATGCTGTTGTCGGCGCAGCTAGTATCCTCGGGTACCATTGTTCCGCGCGAGCTGTTATCGGACTTCTATACCGGGCTTGGTTCCGTACTTCCCGCAACGTATGCGGTTGAAGGCAATATGAACTTATTGTTTGGCGGACCCGGCGTGGGCCATGAGGTAGCGGCTCTCTTCCTGATTACGGCGGTGGCCGTGGCGGTGAGCGCTGCGGCAACGGGGCTGAAACGAAGCGGAAGGGCCCGCCAAAAGCAAGAGGCGGCGGTTTCGGCTAAATAATTCGATTTAAATAGATTTGCTGGAGGACTAGACAATGACAACGAATGAGAGCGATGTGAAGTCCCGCATCCTGCTTGCGGCAAAGAAGCTGTTTGCCAGCCAGGGCTTTGACGGGACAACGGTAAGGCAAATATGCGAGGAAGCGGGCGGGGCTAACGTCGCTCTCATTTCGTATCATTTCGGCGGGAAAGAGAATATGTTCGCGGCTTTGTTCGATGCGTATTTTCCTAGCCAACAGTTTGCTAACGTGGACAAAGACCTGCCTCCGCTTGACGGCGTGAAGCTGGTTATTTCGGAGGTCTCCAAATTTCGGTACAGCGATCCGGAGCTTGTTCAGATTATCCAGTATGAAATCCTGCTGAACACTTCTCGCATCGACAAAATCCGCTATTACGTTATGCCGCTGTGGCAGGCGCTGCGAAAGTGGCTGGAGGCAGGCCGCGAGCAGGGCGTGTTCCAATTCAACTCGGTTGATCTTACCGTGTACTCCATCGCGGGCGTATTGTTGTTTAATCGCAACTCCGAGTACTGGCAGGCTATCCGCAGCGAGGGGCCTCATACGCTGGAATACACGATTGAAGAGATGACTCATTTTATTTTGGGCGGCTTGCAAGTGAAGCTGTAATTAGAGACGGCATGCGCGTATTTGCGTATGCCGTCTTTTTGCTAGGGCTATAATGGTGAAGGTGCCTTGCAAGCCGATGTTAATTAACTGCAAAATTGGTCCAAGACACTTGAAATCGGACTGGAAAATGAGTATGATAAAAATGGTTGTTAGCACTTCAAGCTTACGAGTGCTAATAAAAAACAATAAGCGACAAATTTTTTAAGGAGGCTATTTTCAATGATCAGACCTTTAGGTGAACGCGTATTGATCGAACCGATCGCAAAAGAAGAAACGACTGCAAGCGGCATCGTTTTGCCGGACACGGCTAAAGAAAAGCCGCAAGAGGGCAAAGTAGTGGCAGTTGGCAGCGGCACGCTGAAAGACGGCGTTCGCGTTGCGCTTGAAGTTCAAGTTGGCGACCGCGTCCTTTTCTCGAAATATGCGGGAACAGAAATCAAATACGACGGCAAAGAGTATTTGATTATGAAGGAAAGCGACATTCACGCGATCTTTGGATAAGCCCGTTTCTTAACATAGAGGGCAAGGCGGAAGATACTTATTATACTTTCTGGGAGGTAACTGGTAATGGCAAAAGAAATTAAATTTAGCGAAGACGCTCGTCGCGCAATGCTGCGCGGTGTTGATCAACTTGCAAACGCGGTTAAAGTAACGCTTGGTCCTAAAGGCCGCAACGTGGTACTGGAGAAGAAATTTGGCAGCCCGCTCATCACGAACGACGGCGTTTCCATCGCGAAAGAAATCGAGCTGGAAGACGCATTCGAGAACATGGGCGCTCAACTGGTTAAAGAAGTAGCGACTAAAACAAACGACGTTGCCGGCGACGGTACAACGACGGCTACCGTTCTGGCTCAAGCGATGATTCGCGAAGGCCTGAAAAACGTTACGGCAGGCGCTAACCCAATGGTTATCCGCAAAGGCATCGAAAAAGCGGTTAAAGCTGCGGTTGAAGAGCTGAAAGCTATCGCTAAACCAATCGAAGGCAAACAATCGATCGCGCAAGTAGCTTCGATCTCCGCTGCTGACGATGAAGTTGGCCAACTGATTGCGGAAGCTATGGAAAAAGTGGGCAACGACGGCGTTATCACCGTTGAAGAGTCGAAAGGCTTCGTAACGGAACTTGAAGTGGTTGAAGGCATGCAATTCGACCGCGGTTACGTTTCCCCGTACATGATCACGGATACGGATAAAATGGAAGCTGTCCTCGACAATCCATACATTCTGATCACGGACAAAAAGATCTCGAACATCCAAGAGATCCTGCCTGTTCTGGAGAAAGTCGTTCAATCCGGCAAACAGCTCCTGATCATCGCGGAAGACATCGAAGGCGAAGCGCAAGCTACGCTCGTACTGAACAAACTGCGCGGCACATTCACTTGCGTAGGCGTTAAAGCTCCGGGCTTCGGCGACCGCCGCAAAGCGATGCTGGCTGATATCGCGGCTCTGACTGGCGCGCAAGTCGTAACGGAAGAACTCGGCCTTGAGCTGAAATCCGCTACTGTGGACCAACTCGGTTCCGCTCGCCAAGTTCGCATTACGAAAGAAAACACGATCATCGTTGACGGCAGCGGCAACCCTGACGACATCCAAGCTCGCGTTAACCAAATCCGCGTGCAGCTGGAAGAAACAACTTCCGAGTTCGACCGTGAGAAGCTGCAAGAGCGTCTGGCTAAACTGGCTGGCGGCGTAGCGGTAATCAAAGTCGGCGCGGCTACCGAAACCGAACTGAAAGAGCGCAAGCTCCGCATTGAAGATGCCCTGAACTCGACTCGCGCAGCGGTTGAAGAAGGCATCGTATCCGGCGGCGGTACAGCTCTGATCAATGTATACAAAGCAGTTGCGGCTATTCAAATTGGCGGCGACGAGCAAACAGGCGTTAACATCGTATTGCGCTCCCTCGAAGAGCCGCTTCGCACAATCGCTGCGAACGCTGGCCAAGAAGGTTCCGTCATCGTTGAGCGTCTGAAAAACGAAAAAGTTGGCATTGGTTACAATGCCGCAACCGGCGAATGGGTGAACATGTTCGAAGCGGGTATCGTTGACCCTGCGAAAGTAACTCGTTCCGCTCTGCAAAACGCAGCTTCCGTAGCGGCTATGTTCCTGACTACCGAAGCGGTTGTTGCCGACAAGCCTGAGAAAGACAAACCGGCTATGCCTGATATGGGCGGCATGGGCGGTATGGGCGGCATGATGTAAGAATCGGACAGAGTACGTCCGATTCGGAAAAAATCAGTCATCTAACAAGAGAGGCTGCAAACGCGCTGAACAGCGCGTTTGCAGCCTCTTTATCATTTCTTATTAAGTATCCCCAAGTATTCATGCCACGGTCCTACATCCGTAACATAACGGTTGGCCATAACCCTGACGATTTGGGCGATATGCGTCATGTCATGGACAACCCAAGTAGCGATTAACTCCCGTACCTTTACGACGCCAAATGCAGGATGGGAGCCAGTCCGCTCAAGACTGGATTCATCCTTCACGAGCTCCTCGAGTCTCGCGATATTATGAGTCCGGATCGCAATAAATTCAAGCAAGGACTGTTCAAATGACCGGGCAGAGGCTTGATTCAAATGAGCGTAACGGTCAAAGGAAGGGAAGGGCGCATGTTCGCCTTCTGCGAGGATAAATTCGAGACGCGGAATCCAGTTGTTTTTCTCGCCCTCAATTAGATGCTCAATGACCTCCCGCACATTCCAAGTTCCTTCCCCTTCATTGCATGCCAGCCAGCCATCGGATAAGCCAGATAAAAAAAGCTGCAAGGTTTGCGGTGTGCGTTCCAATACTTCAATCGCTTCCGTGAGATTAAAATTCATTTGCTTGCTCCTCTCCTAGAAACCGTTCTGCCCTAATAGCCTATCATAAAAAAATACCACTTGTAATCTGGCCTTCATTCCTAGTATGATTAGAAATGCATTTTTAAAAAGACTCATATAATCATGGGAATATGGCCCATAAGTTTCTACCGGATAACCATCGCAACTATCCGACTATGAGTGATCGCTGTTTGCATTTTTTCTTTATTGTGCTTTTCCGTACTGGAAGCAGTAGGAAAGCCTTCGAATGTAGTTCAGCGTGCACGAATTAGTTTAACGTGGGACAGGCCTAATAGGGCTTGTCCCTTTTTTTATTCAACTAGAGGAGCGAAAAAGATGAAAAGGCTGAAAGATCGAATACGCGAAGAAGGATTAATTTTGTCCGATACGGTGCTGAAGGTGGATTCCTTCTTGAATCATCAAGTAGACACGGAGCTTGCCTTGGAGATTGGCAAAGAATTGGTGGCCCGGTTTGCGGACAAGACTATTACGAAGGTGCTTACGATTGAAGCAAGCGGCATTCAATTTGCGATGGCTGCGGGTATTGCGCTTAAAGTTCCGTTTGTATACGCCAAGAAGAAAAAGGCGGTTACGCAGTCGGAGCAGGTCTATTCGGCGTCTGTTCATTCCTTTACGAAGCAAGAAACGTATCAGGTGACGGTTTCGAAAAATTATTTGGGACCCGGCGACAAGGTTCTTATCGTTGACGATTTTCTCGCAACGGGCGCAGCCCTGGTTGGTTTGGTTCATATCGTGAGAGAATCCGGCGCTGAGCTTGCCGGCGTTAGCTGCGTCATTGAAAAAGGATTCCAAGAGGGCCGGGGATTGCTGGAGCAAATGAATGTCAGCGTCGAGTCGCTTGCAACCATCTCCAGAATGGCGCCGGGGGAAATCGATTTCGAGGAATCGGCCAAAGAGCTTGTAAAGGAGACGGTATAAGGGATGCTGGGCAAACAGAGGGCATTTACATTAGGGTTTCAGCATGTCTTGGCGATGTACGCAGGCGCCGTTGTTGTTCCGTTAATCGTCGGGAATCAGCTCCACTTAACTCCAGCGCAGATGGCCTACCTGATCGCGGCCGACCTATTCACTTGCGGTCTTGCAACGATTCTGCAGGTGCTGGGTACCAAATATTTCGGAAGTAGACTGCCGGTTATCCTCGGCTGCACGTTTACGGCGGTGGGCCCAATCATAGCGATTGCGTCTGCCTCGAATCTGGCTACGGCTTATGGAGCAATCATCTTATCCGGCCTTTTCGTCGTATTGGCAGCACCGCTATACGGGAAGCTGTTGAAGTTCTTCCCGGTCATCGTAACCGGTTCGGTCGTTACCATCATTGGACTTTCGCTAATCCCTGTTGCCATGAATAACGTTGCCGGCGGACAAGGCAGCGCGGACTTCGGATTGCCTCGCAATCTGTTGCTGGCACTTGGCACGCTTATCGTCATTTTGCTCGTGAATCGGTTCGCCAAAGGCTTCTTGCGCTCCATATCCGTGCTGATTGGCCTTGCCGTTGGCACGATCGCCGGATACGCGATGGGAATCGTCAGCTTTGCGCCCGTAAACGAGGCTTCCTGGTTCAACATCGTTCAACCGTTCTACTTCGGTACGCCGCAATTCAGCCTGACGGCCGTGTTCACGATGATTATCGTCAATATTGTCAGTATGGTGGAATCCACGGGCGTTTATCTGGCTGTTGGTAGAGCGACGGATCAGAAGGTGGAGCAGAAGCAGATTATTAACGGTCTCCGCTCGGAAGGCGCGGCCATTATGCTCGGCGGATTATTTAATGCGTTTCCTTATACGGCCTTTTCGCAAAATGTCGGTCTGATCACGCTGACTCGCGTAAAAACCCGCGATGTCATTTTTGCGGCCGGCGGCATTATGGTTGTGCTTGGCCTGCTGCCGAAGCTTGCGGCGATTACGACGGTGATCCCGAATGCGGTGCTTGGCGGTGCGATGGTTGTCATGTTCGGCTCCGTTGCGGCTTCCGGCATCTCGATCTTGTCCGAAGTAAATCTGCGCGAGGAGCGTAATCTGCTCATCGCCGCATGCAGTATTGCCGTTGGTCTTGGATCCTCGGCGGTGCCGCAAATCTTCGACCAGCTGCCGGACTTTGCCAAGATGCTTCTGCAGAACGGGATCGTAACCGGCTCCGTTACCGCTATTCTGATGAATCTGCTATTATCCGGCAAGAACGGCTCTGAAGACGCTTAAAGTTTCAGGCCGGTTGTTTGTGGGGATGTAACCTGATAAGGGTTGCATCCTTTTTTGCTTCAATGAATTGTTCAAGATCATTTCCCCTTAGCCAGTTGAAGCCTAAGCTCGGCGTTTTTCACGGACAATTGCTTGGCCAGATCCGTTTGCGATTCCGTTAATTGATCGGCTTGGGCGCTGAGCTTTTTGATTTGGGTCAATTTACTCTGGTCTGCCGGCGAGGAACCGTCAGGTTTGTCTTTTTGCAGCTGTTTGATTTTAGCGTTAATCTTGGCAGCTTTGCTTTTATTTTGGACAATCTGCCGGTCTATTTCAGCGATATCCCGTTTTAATCGGCTAATGATCGATGACGTAAAACTGATGGACATGGTAAGCACCTCATAATCGAATTGGGAAGCATGTTTCATTCAGCTATAAATTCTACTATAAAAGGAGTATGGCGTATATTGGCTTCTTGTACTCGCCGCCTTCGAGTGAGGATGAGGTTATTTGGGAATGCTTCCTGTAGTAGGGCCAACGACTTAGCGAAGCTGAAAATTATGGGAGAAAAAACCTGTATCTTTATACGTGATAATGAATTATAATCAACTGGTTTTCTAATGATCAGACATCAGGAGTTGAATGACATGACGTTGAAAAAAAGCTTGGTTCTTATGCTTACATTAGTTGTTGTGTTTACGCTGGCGGCATGCGGCGGCAAAAACAACGCGAATAATCCTTCCTCTAACGAAAGCCCGGCCGCATCCGCGGATAACGGTGCCGCAGAGGCTACCGGCAAGCTGGCCGATATTAAGAAAGCCGGAAAAATCGTCCTCGGCACAAGCGCTGAATACGCGCCGTACGAGTTCCACAAAAATATTGACGGTAAAGATCAAATCGTAGGCTTCGACATTGAGATCGCAAAGGAAGTTGCGAAGGATCTTGGCGTTGAGCTGGAGATTAAGGATATGGACTTCGGCAACCTGCTCGCCGAGCTGAAGCTTGGCAAAATCGACTTCGTTATCGCAGGCATGACGCCGGATAAGGAACGCGCTAAAGCGGTAGACTTCTCCAAGATTTATTACGAAGCTAAACAAGGCGTTCTTGTTCGTGCGGAAGATAAAGACAAATTCAAGACGATGGCTGACCTGGAAGGTAAAGCGATCGGCGTTCAAATGGGCTCCACGCAAGAGAAAATCGGTCAAGGCATTAAAGGCGCCAAGTTGAAATCCTTGGGTAAAACGACGGATCTGGTGCTTGAGCTGAAATCGAAAAAGGTTGATGCTCTCATTGCCGAGCTTCCGGTTGCGCAAGGGTATGCCAACGTAAACTCCGATCTCGCATTAACAAGCATTTCGCCTGAATACGAGTCCGGCGGTTCCGCTGTAGCGGTTAACAAAGGGGAAATGGATCTTCTCGCCGAGATTCAAAAAACGCTTGATCATCTGACTGCGGACAAGAAGATTGATCAATGGGTATCCGAAATGACGCAAATCTCCGAGAAATAAAAGGTAGGTAGACATCATGGAATTAGCGTATCATTGGGATTTTTCTTTTCTAAACGACTATGGTTCGTACTATTGGACCGGCATTAAAAAGACGTTGGAGGTATCGCTGCTTGCCGTTCTTAGCGGCCTTGTGCTTGGTACTCTCGTGTCCCTCCTCCGTTTGTCGGGACTGTGGCTGCTTCGTTTCATCGGAACGGTATATGTTGAAATCGTTCGCGGTACGCCGCTTCTCGTACAGTTGTTCTTGTTCTATTACGGACTTCCGATCTTCCTTGGCTTTGACATCGGTATCTTTACGGCCGCTTATCTGACCCTTACCGTAAACAGCGGCGCTTATATTGCCGAGATCATGCGTGCGGGTATCCAAGCGGTGGATAAAGGTCAAATGGAAGCCGCTCGTTCTTTGGGGATGTCGAAAGGATTGGCGATGCGTCAAATTATCCTTCCTCAGGCATTCAAAAACGTATTGCCCGCGCTTGGCAACGAGTTTGTCGTTGTCGTAAAAGAGTCGTCGGTATTGTCCGTTATCGGATACGCCGAATTGACTTACCAGGCAAATGCGATTAGAGGCGCCACCTATATTTCCATTGAGCCGATGCTTATTTCCGCGTTGATCTATTTCGTCTTGATCTTTACGTTGTCCAAGCTGCTTGGCATTGGCGAACGGAGGTTGAAAACAAGTGATTAAAGTAACCGGACTTAAGAAATCATTCGGCAAAGCGAATATTCTGAACGGCATTGATGCGGAGATTGCGAAAGGCGAGGTTGTCGTCGTCATCGGGCCAAGCGGCTCCGGCAAAAGCACCTTTCTGAGATGCCTGAACCTTCTCGAGACGCCTACGGACGGCGTGATTGAGTACGAAGGCAAACGCCTTACGGACCGCAACACGAATATCAACGAGCTTCGTCAAAGCATGGGCATGGTGTTCCAGCAGTTTAACCTGTTCCCGCACAAGACGGTGCTGCAGAACATTACGCTTGCTCCTACCAAAGTACAGAACGTGGCAAAGGATGAGGCGGACAAAATCGGCCTTGAGCTCCTGCGCCGCGTAGGTCTTGAGGAGAAACGGGATGCGTACCCGAACCGCTTGTCCGGCGGCCAGAAGCAGCGCGTAGCGATTGCCCGCGCGCTTGCGATGCGACCGCATGTGATGCTGTTCGACGAGCCTACGTCGGCACTCGATCCCGAGATGGTCGGCGAGGTGCTTGACGTGATGAAGTCGCTTGCGAAGGAAGGCATGACGATGGTCATCGTAACCCACGAGATGGGCTTTGCGCGCGAGGTAGGGGACCGCTTGTTGTTTATTGACGGCGGGCAGATTGTCGAGCAGGGACCGCCGCGTGAAGTATTCGCGAATCCGCAGCATCCAAGAACGAAAGAATTCCTTAGCAAGGTGTTATAAGGATTATTGAAATAAAGAAAGAGACTTCGCATGGCGGATTAGCCAAGCGAAGTCTCTTTTTTGTATAGCGGGGAATGTTCAAGCGGGGCTTACTTCTTGATCGTAATATTCAAGGCTTGCGCCAGCTTGTTGAAGATGGAGGTATTCTCGAAAATGCCCGTGAACAGCTCCGAGCCTGCGCCTGTTGCCGTAACCGGAACGTCAACGCCCGTATGGCCGGAAGTTGTCCAGTCAACGACAAAGTTCAATTTGGAATTGGCGATTGCGAACGGGCCGTCTTCGCCGGAGATGGTTTTGCCATCCGTAGACTCGTCGGAATCGTCTACCTCTTCAACCGAGAAGCCGCCTGTTTCGTGGTCGGCAAGAACGAGCACGAGCGTATCCGGATGCTGCTTCGCGAAATCCTTCGCTACTTTTACGGCTTTGTCGAGCTCTTGACCGGCTTTGATCGTGAGCTTCGCGTTATTGTTGTGAGCCATTTCGTCCGTAGCTTCCTCTTCGACCATAAGGAAGAAGCCTTTTTTGTTTGCGGAGAGAGTGTCCAGCGCTTTTTTCGTCATGTCGGCAAGAGGGACGATCGGGTTGTAGACATCGCCTTGTCCTTCCGGCTTTTGCTGGAACATTTCTTCGTTAGCGAACAGGCCAAGCAGCTTGCCTTTTGCTTTGGTCATGTCCGTTTTGTTCGTTACGTACGTATAACCAAGCGACTTCGCTTTTTTCACCAGGTCGCCTTGCGTTCCTTTGCTTTTCTCGGAAGGATCGGCTGGCGTCTCATCGTCGAAAGCACCCTTGTCGCCTGCAGGATACCAGAAGTCTTCGCCGCCGCCGAGCAGCACGTCAACCTTCGACTTCGTCAAATATTGCAGGGCGATATCGCTTTGCTTGGAGCGGTCTTCTACATGGGAAGCAAAAGCCGCGGGCGTTGCGTCCGTAATCTGGCTTGTCGTAACAAGACCGGTAGACATGCCTTTATCCTTTGCGTATTCCATGATCGTTTTTACGCTTTTCTTGTTTGCGTCCACGCCGATTGCGCCGTTGTACGTTTTTACGCCGCTTGCATATGCGGTTGCGGAAGCGGCGGAATCCGTGATGGCCGTTGTGGAGCTTGTATGAATGAGGCCAACGTAAGGCATCGAGTCCATAGCCAGTTGTCCGCTTTCGCCTACTGTAGCAAGCCGGATGGCATCACGCTGCGCGGTGCCCATGCCGTCGCCAACAAAGAGAACAACGTTTTTTGCTTTTTGGGTTGCAGCGTTAACCTGGTTACTGCTCTTAACTCCTGTATAACCGGTAACAACAAGCGCGGCTGCTGCTGTTCCAAGCAGGGCTGTCTTCAAAACTTTGCCTTTCATTCTTGTATCCCCTCCTATTGGATAGCTCGATTTCAATTGCATCTTACCGAGCCTCTATTAGGAGAATGTATAGGAGAAGTAAAGGTTTTGTAAATAAGTTGCAAAAATAGGAGAAAAGTTGGAGCTGGGCGAAAAATCAGATCTATAGTCTTACGAATTCCTGTACCCAATAAGTCCGGTATCGGCTGTCATTTGTCCCGGGTGCGTATCCGATTCCCAAATGCGTATATTTAGGAGACAAAATATTGGCCCTATGGCCAGGGCTATTCATCCATGCTTCCATGACAGCGGCCGGTGTCCGCTGTCCGGCAGCGATATTTTCCCCGTAAGCGGTCCATTCCACGCCAAACTGCGTCAGCATTTGTCCCGGAGTGCCGTACGTGGGGGATAGATGATCGAAATAATGGTTGTCTCTCATATCCTGCGCTTTCGCTTCAGCCGCTTCAAAGAGCACTTCCAGTCTGCTGAGAGGCTGAAGGCCGGCGGCTTCTCTCGCTTGGTTGACCAGGGCAAACACTTCATCTTCAAAGTTTTCCTGCAAAGGATAGAGCAGATCCGCTTTTGCGCTGTGGCTCTCCGTATTCGTTTTCTTCGTTGCGCTCGATTTTTTCCTTGCTGCGGTTTTCTTCTTCGTCACCCAAATTATCCCCCTAATCGCTCGTGCTGCTGGAATATGATATTCTATTCATACGATCAAGTCTGGTTTGGATGGTTGGTCAGGTTGATAGAGTAGGAGTGATATAAAATGTTTAACGGAAACTTGTATACGGGCACGAGAGAAGAGAACTATACGCTGCTTATCAAGCAATTAACGGGACTGGTAGAGGACGAGAGCAGCCGGATCGCCAATCTGGCGAATGCCTCGGCGCTTCTGCAGCAGTTCCTGGACGATATTAATTGGGTTGGCTTTTACACGCTGGAAGGGGAAACGCTTGTCCTTGGACCGTTCCAAGGGAAGCCGGCCTGCACGCGTATCGCGGTTGGCAAAGGGGTATGCGGAACAGCCGTGGAGCGCAAGGAAGCCGTTCTCGTCGATGATGTTCATCAGTTCCCCGGGCATATTGCCTGCGACAGTGCCTCTAATTCCGAGCTGGTTATCCCGCTGTACAACGGCGGCCGGATCATTGGCGTGCTGGATATCGACAGTCCGTCCTTCAACCGTTTCGACGAAACGGACCTTAAATATTTGACTATTTTTAACGAGCGCTTAGGGGAGTATCTATAATTTCGTCCTGAAAAAGGGGTACATGCTCAGTTTTCTTGGCAATGTGCATCATTCATTAAAATTCAGCAAACGCACAATTTTGATGAATGCCTATACCGTTTGGGTTTTTAAACATAGGATACTGTACATTAGTTAAAGGAGATGAACAAATGAGCTACGGAGTTGGTCCTGTTGCAGGTGCCGGTTGCGGATATGGTGGCGGCAGTGCTTTTGGATTCATTCTTGTCCTCTTCATTCTGTTGGTCATCATCATCAGATCCGTCTGGCTTTAATGTCTGATTAAATAAAAAGAGGCTGCCCCCGCCATTTTGGCGCGGGGCAGTCTTTTTTTTTCGCTGCGGCGTGACATGGTTGCAGCCGGATGCGGTAGCGCTATAATGAAGGGATGACAGACGGAAAGGGAAGAGCAGCGATGAACACAAACATTATACCGATTTATTTGCTGTCGGGGTTTCTTGGCAGCGGCAAGACTACGCTACTAACCGGTTTGCTGGACCATTGGCAGGCGCAAGGGCTTAAAGCGGCCGTTATTATGAACGAGCTTGGCGATATTAATCTGGACGGTCAGATGGTCGGAGATAAAGTCCCGATGTCGGAAATGCTAAGCGGCTGCATCTGCTGCACGATTCGAAGCGATCTCAGCCTGGAGATTAAAACCCTGATTGACACGCATCAGCCGGATGTCATCGTGATTGAATCAACCGGTGCGGCCAATCCGATGGAGATTATGGACGGCGTAACGGAGGCTGCTCTGTATTGCCGGATTGAGCTGCAGAGCGTCATTACCGTCGTGGACGGACCTGAACTGCTGCAGCGGAGCCGAAGCGGGAAAGGCAAGACGTTTAAGCTGATGCGCGATCAGATCCGGTGTGCGACAAGGCTGCTCCTGAACAAGGCGGATAAGCTGGCTCCGGACGAGCTGGTGGAGGCGCAGCAGCTGGTTCGCGAGATCAATGCGGTTGCCCCGGTTATGACGACGGTCCGCTGCCAGGTGGAGGATTGGGCTTTCATCGAGCGGCAAGCGGAGGATGCTTCGCAGCTATCCGGCGTCGGCGTACATAAAGGAGAGGCGGAAAGCGAACACGGGCATCGCGATTCGCATCACCATCATCATACCCATGAGCATGTTATGGTCATGACGCATTACCTGAACGGAGCGGTCGACAGCGTAGCGTTTGAGGCGTTTCTGAAGCAGCTGCCGGATCATGTGTACCGGGCGAAGGGCATTGTAACGTTCTCGGATACGGCGAGCCGCTTTTTGTTCCAATACGCGTACCGGGAAACGGACTTTATCCGGATCACGCCGCAAGGGGAAGTGAATGACGTTGCCGTCTTTATCGGCGAGCATTTCTCGAAGGATGCCGTGCTTGAGGAGCTGCGTAAGCTCGAGCGTGAGCCTAACCATTCGACAGAATAATCGGCAATGCGACAAGACCATGTCTATCTAATCGTATGCTTGGGAAAAATAATCCATGAGGGGCATCGAGCTCCGGCATCACGAATTGGATAGGAAGGTGTGGCAAGGCATGAAAAGACAAATCATCGGCGCATTCGCAGCGACAATGCTGCTGCTATCGGCTCCAGTCTACGCGGCGCAGCCGGAGGAGAAGGCTCCAGCAGCTCAGGATAACCGGATGGAGGATGGTCCTAAGCATGGCCATCATCATCATGACGGCAAATTCGGCAAAAACTCGGAAGAACATCGGATGGAGAAGCTCCGCTATATGGCTGATTATTTCGGCATTAAAACGGAGGGCAAGACTGCGGAGCAGCTCAGAACGGAGCTGGAAGCGGCAAAGCAGAAGGATAAAGCGAAATGGGAAGCGTTCAAGACCGAGCATAAAGCGAAAATCCTGGAGCATCTGCGTCAGAAGGCTAAGGAAAACGGCATTGCAACGGAAGGCAAAACGGCGGAGCAGCTTCGCGAGGAGCTCCATAAGCTTCACCGGATGCACCACAAGAGCGATGCTCAGCAAGAGCCGCAGCGGGATGTCAAACAAGGCTGAACAAAGCCAGGACTATAGAATCAGAAATAAAGAGGCTGCTCCGTTAGCGAGCAGTCTCTTTTATTTTCATAAATGTAGTAAAGTTACAAAATTCGACATTATCATGTCGAAGAATTGATTATTCTGTCATATTAATTCCTAGTTTTCCGTTGAATTTATCACATTTTGTCAAGTATACTAGAACCATATCATAAATTGGAAAATACGCATGAGTAGGTCTATGGACAGAGAAGGAGGATAGAATCTTGAGGAAAATAAGGCTCAGCATCGCACAGAAACTAATTACTGCATTGGGAGTTCTAATGCTGACGTCTTATTCTTTGTTAGTTTCTTTCTATCTCACCAAGCTCTATCATACCAGCCTGGAGAATGGCGAGCTGCTCGCGCAAAAGCAGTCTATACAATATATCGACCAATTCACTACTTCTATTAATACGAGTTTAGCATCTCTTACTACCATAAGAGATGCTTTGCTTCAAATGCGCTCGGATGGCGTGCAGAACCGTTCTTATGCCGTACATATGCTCGAAACGGTTGTACGCAACAATCCGGATCTGATTGGTTGTTATACGGTGTGGGAGCCGGACGCCTTTGATCGGAAAGATGCGATGAATCGTTTGGCGAGCGGCTACGATGACGACAGCGGAAGGTTCGTTCCTTATATCGTGCGTACCAGCGACGGCTTAAAAGCAATCCCCACCGTAGATTACAACATGCTCAATGGGGATGGAGACTTTTATCAGGTCGTCAAGCAATCGAAGACATTCACCTTGTTTGATCCTTACCCCTACAACCTGAACGGCAAGGATATCGTCGTCACTTCTTTTATTCTTCCGATTCTCGATGAGAACGGACAGTTTCTCGGGATTGTCGGCGGCGATATCTCGCTTCAGACGGTGCAGGACAAGATCCGCAGCATCCGTCCGCTGGGCGGCCATGCTAGCATCATTACGTCCAATAACTATTATCTGGCTAACGGCGCTTATCCGAACCTTGTTATGAAGCCTTATGAGATGTGGGAGGGCGGGGGCTCTATTAACGACTATAAGAAGAGCTTCTCCACCATCCAGTACACGCCGGACCGGCATGCGAGCGGTCAAATGTTCCGGATGCTGATTCCGATTCGGATTCAGGATTTTACGTGGCATTTTGAAATGGTCATACCAAAGGGCAATATGCTGACGCAGTATTATTCGTCGTTATGGAGCTCTATTCTGATAGCTGCCGCCACGGTTGTACTAATGTCTTTGCTGGCTTGGTTAATGCTTAAGAAAATTGTTCTGGAAAATATAAAAAAGGTCATTCAGGTTACTTCAGCCGTTGCGATCGGCAACGAGAAGCTGAAGCTTGATATCCGGTCGAACGACGAGTTCGAGACGATGGCCAATCATTTTAACCGGATGGTTGATTTCCGCAAGGAAGCCGAGCATCTGATCCAGCATCAGGCGACGCATGATCTGGTCACCGGGTTCCCCAACCGTTACGGCTATTCGCGGCATGTGGAGACAAAAACGGGCAGTAACGGTCAATTTGCTTTGCTGTACATCGATTTGGACCGTTTTAAGATTATTAACGAGACCCTGGACTATACGATGGGGGATATGCTCCTGAAGCAGGTTGGCAACCGGATCGTTCAAGTGATGGGTCAGTCCGGCCGGGTATACCGGTTTGGTGGCGACGAGTTTGTCGTGCTCTTGGACGACATCAGCTATCTGGGACAAGCAACGGCAGTTGCGGCGCGGATTTTGAGCGTGATTGCAGAGCCCATCAAGATGAAGGGACGGCTCTTCTATCTGACGGCGAGCATCGGGATGAGCGTTCATCAGGAATGGACGCCTGAGACTGGCGACCGTCTGGTGAAGGAATCCGATATTGCCTTGTATGTAGCGAAGAAGCAGCGCAATACGTACAAGCTGTATTCTCCCATGATGAACGATGTTCCGACCAAAGAGCTTATTTTGGAGAACAGTATGTTCGAAGCGCTGGAGTCCAATCAATTCATGCTTCATTATCAGCCGAAGCTGGAGATTCGGACGGGACGTATTTATGGGGTTGAAGCGCTGCTGCGCTGGAAGCATCCGGAGTTTGGGATGGTGTCCCCCTTCGAATTTATTCCGATTGCCGAGAAGACGGGCTTTATTATTTTGCTCGGGGAATGGGTGCTTCGGTCAGCCTGCCGGCAGGTGAAGCAGTGGGAGCGGATGGGGCTGGATTCGGTGCTTGTGAGCGTAAATATGTCCATGCTTCAGTTCCAGCAGAAAGACATTGTGTCCAGCATCAAATCGATTATTGAGGAAGCGGGTGTTCGGCCGGAGCAGATCGAGCTGGAGCTGACGGAATCGATCTTTATGGAAAATCCGGAGCATACGCTGCGAATTTTGCATGAGCTGCAGGGGCTTGGGTTAAAGCTGTCTCTTGACGATTTCGGTACGGGTTATTCCTCCTTAAGCTATCTGCAGAACATACCGATTCATTATTTGAAGCTGGATAAATCGTTTATCCGTGGGATTGTGACGGATATCCGCAAACAGATGATCTTCCGATCGATTATTGTTATTGCCCATAACCTCAATATGAAGGTTGTGACGGAAGGCGTGGAGACGGCGGAAGAGCTGCAGATTATAAAGGAGCATAATTGCGACCTTCTGCAGGGTTATTTGTTCAGTCCGCCGGTTGCGCCGGAACGCTTCGTTGAATTGTTCCGTTCTAACAAATGTCCGGAAGAATAAGGTGCAAAAGAAAGGGCGCTCCCCGTCATAATGACGAGGGAAGCGCCCTTTATGCACTAAATGGTCCATTGGGAATGAACGATGGCGCAAACGTACCAGGCGCCGTTATGCTGCTCGAGGACAAGGATCAGGCTTTCCCAATCCATGCCGCTAAGCTCCGGATCAAATCCGCTGAAGTAATAGTCGTAATAGGTGCTTCCCGGGTAAACTTCCTCGATATTGACCAGCGTATTGCCTTGGCCGAATATTTCGTTATGACCGACTTTTTCGGCTTCCGCGAAGTTTTTATCGTAGACGAATTTTTCGAAATAGTCTTTGAAAGTAAGGCTGATCGGTTCGCCGGAACCGTCGTAGCTTCCCCATTTATACAGCTTTGAATCATCCCATGCGGGCAGCTGGCCTGCTTTAAAGGTTAAAGCGGCATCTTTCTCGATATGACCGTAGGGAGAGAACAACAGCCCTTTCTCGGGATGGATATAGCTGGACAGCTTCTCTGTGTCCTGCTGCTTTAGGGCATTCATAATAGCTTTTGCCGTTTCTTCGGCAGATGGTGCCGGTGTCGGAGACGGAGTTGAAGTTGGTGTTGGTGTTGGAGTTGGAGTTGGAGTTGGTGTTGGCGAATTATCATTCCCTCCAAGACCGAAACATCCGCCAAGCACGAGCATGACGGCCAAAATACTTAATAGACGCCACATAAGCCTCACTCCGTTTCAGCGTATTTTATTGTAGCTTTCCTGTTTTCTTACCCTATTAAACGGGAATCCAACCGGGATGTTGCACCTGATGTTTCTTTTCCGCTCTTATTGTTCAGCTAAAGATTAGGACGGTGGTTTTGGACGGTCCTTCATGTAGGCGGTTGGCGTTTTGCCGGTTTCGCGCTTGAAGATTCGCTGGAAGTAAGACAGGTCGCGGTAGCCCACGGATTCGGAAATTTCACCTACCGTAAGGGTGGAATCCACGAGCAGATAGATCGCTTTTTTCACCCGCGCTTTATGGACGTATTCGCTGATGGTTTGTCCGGTAACCCGCCGGAAAAGCGTAGCCGCGTAGTTCGGGCTTTTGCGGATATATTCGCCAAGCTCCTCCTTCGTAATTTTCTGCTGATAGTAGTTCATGATATAGCTTTTCATCCGTTCGACCTGCTGATGAGCGGCGGATGTGGCCGGCCCTTCATCAAGCTCTCTATTCCAGAGAGCCAGGCATTCGTATAAGATGGCTAGGCCAAGCACATCGGCATACAAATGCTTCTCCGTCCACTCGTTATGCATGGTTTTGATCCGTTCCAGGATCAGCTCGTACGCGCCGGTTCTCGATTTCACCCAATGATTGTTCTGCAGAAGCGGGAGCGGCGGAGTATCCGCGGTGAATTCAATGACGTATTTCTCATGGAACACGGTTGGCACACATTTGCCATAATACGATTGACAGGCCGGAATATATAACAGATCGCCTTTTTCCAAAATAATTTTCTCGTTGCCAACCCAATATACGACCTTGCCGTAACTCGACAATACAAGCGTGGATGCGCCCTCCGGGCGAGTGCCGTTGTCGAACCAATCAGTCCCTCTGTCTTGTCTGACCTGCTGCAGCGTAAGCATGTTGACCTACATCCTCCAATCATTTAGAGTACTATATTTCTATAAGAGTACTATATTTCATGGTCGATTGGGAAGAAACGAGCTACAATAAGGTTATTCTTGTTTACCACAAATACAGACTTGTACAACCAGGAGGAATCAGCGACATTATGCGCAAGACGAAAATTGTTTGCACCATGGGACCGGCATGCGAATCGACGGAAGTATTAATTGACATGATTAATGCGGGGATGAACGTTGCCCGTTTGAATATGGCACACGGAGAGCTGGAGGATCATGCGGCACGTATTGCGCGTATTCGCGAAGCTGCTGCGGCTACGAACAGCATTGTTGCGATTTTGCTTGATATTAAAGGTCCGGAAGTGCGGATCGGCAAGCTGGAGGAGGCTTCCTACCTGCTGAAGGTAGGAGAGAAGCTGACGCTGACGACGGAAGAGATTATCGGTAACGGCGAACGGATTCACGTGAACTATGCGGAGCTGCCGCTGGTCGTGAACCCTGGCAATAAAATTTTGCTCGACGACGGCCTTATCGAACTGGAAGTTGCATCGGTTAACGGAACGGAGATCGAGTGCGTTATTTTGAACGGCGGCGTCATTAAAGCGAGAAAAGGCGTCAACCTGCCGGGTATTCGCACTACGCTTCCCGGCGTAACGGAACGCGATATCCGCCATATCCAGTTCGGCATCGAACAGCAGATCGATATCATCGCTCCTTCCTTTGTGAGAAGAGCGGAAGACATTTTGCAAATTCGCGAGCTGCTTCATGACGGAGGCGCAGGGCATATCCAGATCATCTCGAAGATCGAGAATGAAGAAGGCGTCAATAACCTGGATTCGATCATCGAAGCATCGGATGGCATCATGGTTGCCCGCGGCGATCTTGGCGTAGAAGTGCCGGCTTGGGACGTGCCGATGATTCAGCGCGAAATGATCTCGAAATGTAACACGGCAGGCAAAGTCGTTATCGTTGCGACGCAAATGCTGGATTCGATGCAGGTTAACCCACGCCCATCCCGCGCGGAAGTGAGCGACGTGGCGAACGCCGTCCTTCAAGGCACGGACGCGATTATGCTTTCGGGCGAGACGGCTGCCGGCAAGTATCCGGTAGAATCGGTCAGCATGATGGCTTCGATTGCGGTGAAGGCGGAATCCATGATGGATTACTTCGATGAGTTCCAACAGCGCCGTGGCGCTCAGCCAACTACGATTACGGAAGTAATTAGCCAAGCGGTCGTAAGCTCCTCTCTCGAGCTGAACGCAAAAGCGATCGTGACGCCAACGGAGAGTGGTTTCACGGCTCGCATGGTATCGAAATACCGTCCGAAATCGCCAATCATTGCAGTTGCTTCCGATGAGAAGGTTCTGCCTCGCCTGGCTGTTATGTGGGGCGTTATCCCGGTTAAGGGCGGCCGTCCTAAATCGACGGACGATATTTTTGAATCAGCTTTAACAAACGGCGGCAGCACGGGCCTTCTGGAGAAAGGCGACTACGTTGTTATCACGGCGGGTACGCCAACAGGCAAAGCCGGCGCCACCAATCTTGTGAAGATTGCTCAATACGGCCTATAATAGCAATATATATAGGCAAAGAACGCCCCTTGGATCATCTGCTTCAGATGATTCCGAGGGGCGTTTTAATTACTAAACAAGCCCCTTCCCGGCCGGGAAGGGGCTTGTTGTATGTCCGCCTAGGCGTTGCTTACGGGAGTTGTTGTAGGGAGGGGAGTTTCGCTGTCAGTCTCGCGGGTCTCCTTTGAAACTTCGCTTGTTTGCTCTGCAGGCTCTGCCGATTCCGCTGCTGACGCTGATGCGGCAGCCGAATGCTCCTGAACCGTTTCTTCTTCTGCGCTAGACGCAGCCGCTTCTGCGGCCGCCGCTTGGGCAGCTTTCTTCTTGCGATGTCTTTTCCGGAAGAACAGGAACAAGACAATCAAAGGGACGGCGATAGCGAACAGATAATAGGATGCGTTATGAACCATCTTTTCCGCCGCTTGGCCATAGAAGTAAATAAGTCCGCCTACCAGATAAAACTTTGCCGCTCTGCCTACGGCCGCGTACATAATAAGGCGCCATAACGGAAAGTTCAGCGCGCCTGATAAGATCGTAAATACTTTGAATGGAATAGGAGTGAAAGAACCGATCAGTACAGCGGTGTCTCCATTTTTCTGGAACATGTTGGTGGCAGATTCGACCCATTCCTTCTTAAGGATTTTGTACAGGATGGAATTGCCTAATAATTTGCCGATGAAATAGCCGATAGGGGTGCCTATCAAACAACCGATATATCCTACGGTAGCCAGCATAAACGCGTCATGCGGATTTACTAGGCTTAATGGAACCTGGAGGAATAAAGCCGGTATCGGAAAGATGATTGCATCAATCATAGAATGAACGAACAAACCCCAGGGGCCAAATTTCATTAGGAAGTCTACAATGTCTTGGAGCATGAAAATGGCACACACCTCTCTACGCACGGAAAGCCGTAGTTAATTATACGATAGTTTAGGACTTAGGTTTCACTTTTTTTCTGGTCACGAAAGAAATATAAGTAAATTTCCTTTTTTGGACGGCTTTTACTTCCGTTATTCCGTCTCCATTGCTCCTCGATCCCCTTTTGTTCAACTTATGTTATTATTATGTAAGTTTTTATGACAACAAAATCTACTAAAATTTCTCAAGTAAACAGGAAAAATGAAGAAAAAACTAGATAAATGCTGATGTTAACGCTTAACTGCCTTGTAATGGTGTTTGTTAATATATGTGACATAAAATAGACTTATAGATGTTCGACATAAATAGATAAAATAGGGAGGAAGTCAAATCATGACAAACGTTGTAAGAGGTGTGTTGGGTAAGAGATTTGTTGTACTGCTTGTGCTGCTTTCCTTGGCGGCAGGAACGGTCGGGATCGTGGTTTCGAGGAACTTGGCGAATGCTGCCGAACCCGTGCAGCTTCCAACGTTCAACATTCCGCCTGTCTCGGCTGAATTCGAGGCTTCGGAGAAACCGAATGTCCTTGTTATCGCTACCGGGGGCACGATCGCGGGAGCGGCGAGAGACCGCGACAAAACAAACTTCCAGAACTATGCGGCAGGTACCTATACGATGGCGGATATGGTGTCGCAGCTGCCGGTACATAAAACCGCGGACGTATCGACTTTCCAATTCGGCAATAAAGGCTCAGGCAGCTATACGATAAAAGATTTATATGACCTCTCATTGGCGGTTGATACCGCTCTTGCGGACTACGACAGCGTAGTGGTCACGACGGGTACCGACACGATGGAGGAAATTGCATATTTCCTGGATCTGACGGTCCGTAGCGAAAAGCCTGTAGTCGTTACGGGGGCGATGAGACCATGGGACGTAATCGGAACGGATGCTCCGGCTAACTTGTACCAAGCGATCAAAGTGGCAAGCAGCAATAAAACAAAGTGGTTTGGCACCGTATTGATGCTTAATGACGTAATCTACGCGGCGCGCGAAGTAACGAAGACAAACGCGCATCGTCTGGATACGTTTGATGCCCCGATGTTTGGTGCGCTTGGCTATGTAGACGATCCGGCTGTACGGATTTACCGCGCGCCTGCAAGAGCGATCAAAGCCGGCACGGAACAATGGGCAACCCCGTTTGATCTGAAAACGATCTCCAAGGACAGCCTTCCGATTGTCGAAATCGCGTACAGCTATCAAGAAGCTGGCGGCAGCGCGATCCGCGGATTCGTGGAAGACGGCGCGAAAGGGATTGTAACGGCAGGAACCGGCGCTGGCGGCATCTCTTCGAAGATGAGTCAAGCTCGTTCGGCAGCCATTCAAAAAGGCGTAGTATTTGTGACGACAACCCGGACAGGCTCCGGTACGATGTACGACAGCGGAACGGGCTCAACGATCGGCGGGGATAACCTGAATGCGGCGCATGCCCGCATGCTGCTTCTGCTTTCGTTGGCGTTCACAAGCGACCTGCCGACCATCCATTCCTGGTTCCAATCGTTTGGTACGGGAGATGTTGAAATTTCGGTAGACGAGAATACGGTTTTGAAAACGTCGATCGAAGAAGAACCGGTCGTGGAAGAGCCTGTGGTGGAGGTGCCCGCATCGGAAGCTCCTTCGGTTGAACCATCCGCCGAGCCGGCAGCGACGGAGCCTGCAGAATCCGCACCTGCGACAGAAGAGCCTGTTGGCGCGCATTAAACAGGATTCTTACACGAAGGGAGGGTAACCGGATATGACTGTCATCACCAATAATCGTATGCTGCGGAGATTTCTTTCTCCTCTACTGATCCTAGCGCTGCTCTCCGGATTTATGGGGTATGCGCGCGCGGCGGAAGAAGTGGTTCCGCAGCTTCCTGCTTTTGATATACCCGCCTTATCGGCGGAATCGCAAGCATCGCCGCTTCCTAATATTATGGTCGTTGCAACCGGCGGCACAATTGCCGGCGCGGCATCGCAAGGCGATAAAACGAACTTCCAGAACTATGCGGCTGGCACCTACAAAATGGCGGATATGGTCGCGCAGCTTCCAAAGCATAAAAATGCCGACGTATCTACTTTCCAATTCGGCAATAAAGGCTCGGGAGGCTATTCGATGAAGGATCTCTACGATCTGTCCCTGGCCGTCGACCAAGCACTTGAGGTTTACGACGGCGTTGTAGTTACTACGGGCACGGATACGATGGAGGAGATCGCTTATTTCCTTGATTTAACGGTGCGCAGCGAAAAGCCGGTTGTAGTGACCGGAGCAATGCGGCCATGGGATGTTATCGGAACCGATGGCCCGGCAAACCTTTATCAGGCGATTAAGGTGGCAGCCAGCAATAAGACCAAATGGTACGGCACGGTTATTATGCTGAACGACGTCATTCAGGCAGCGCGCGAAGTAACCAAGTCGAATGCTCATCGCCTGGATACTTTTGATACTCCGATGTTTGGGGCGCTTGGTTATGTCGATGATCCAGCCGTTCGGATGTACCGGCTGAATGCCCGGGCTTTGAAAGCGGGAACGCCGGAATGGTCGACCCCGTTTGATCTGCGGACGATCTCGAAGGATGATTTGCCGCTGGTCGAGATTGCCTACAGCTACCAGGAAGCGGGTGGCGGAGCGATTCGAGCCCTGGTCGAAGACGGGGCTAAAGGGATTGTTACTGCCGGAACGGGAGCGGGAGGCATTTCCTCGAAAATGAGCCAAGCGCGCAGCGCGGCGATTCAGAAGGGCGTTATCTTTGTTACGACAACCCGGACAGGCTCGGGCACAATGACTGGCAGCGGCAACGGCATTATTGCCGGGGATAACCTGAACCCGCAGCATGCGCGCATGATGCTTCTTCTGTCGCTGGCCTTTTCAAACGATTTCAATACGATAAAAGATTGGTTCGAGACGGTAGGGGCACAGGATATCGTGATGGATGATGCGGCTCCGCCGGCATGGCCGGCAAATGCGGCGCTTACCTCGGATGCTCAAACGACGGACAGCATTGCTATCGGCTGGCCTCAGGCAACCGATACTACCCGTGTGGCTGGTTACGCGATCTATAAAGGTTCGGAAGAGGAGCCGATCGCGAAGGTTGCTTCCTCCGTCAGAACGTATACCGCAAAAGGCCTTTCTTCCAATACGTCTTATACCTTTACGGTGAAAGCTTTTGACGATAAAGGAAATGAGAGCGCGGGCCTGGCCGGTACATTCAAGACGGGCTCAAACGGCTCCGGCGGCGGTGGGAAAGTTACTCCTCCAAGCAGCAACGAGCTTACCGTTCCGGCTGGCGGATCCGGCGAATTGAGCGTCTTTGACAACAGCCTTACGGTGAAGGTTCCAAGCGGCGCGTCCAAGGAGCAGCTTATCATCTCCATTCAAAAGCTGACACAAGCCGGCGGCCTTATCGATGCGGACGATGTGCTGTTGTCTTCCATATTCGAAGTGGTCAAAAATAAAGCAGGCAACTTCCTTGTCCCTGTCACGTTGACCTTCAAATTTGACGCCTCGCTGGTCAAGGAAGGCAAAAAGCCGTCAGTCTTCTATTATGATGAAGCGAAGAAGCAATGGATCGAGATGGGCGGAACGGTTAACGGCAGCACGATTTCCGTAGCAACCGACCATTTCACCAAGTTTGCCGTATTCGCGGTAGATGCGGGACCCGCCGTACCGGAATTCACCGACATTGCCGGACATTGGGCGGCAGCTTCGATCCGGAGCGCGCTAGCGGCCGGTATCGTGAATGGCTACAGCGACGGCACCTTTAAGCCGGAGCTTACCGTAACCCGCGAGGAGTTTATAGCGATGCTGATGCGCGCGCTTAAACCTGCTGAGCCGGGAGCGAGTTTGACGTTCAAGGACAATGCTTCAATCGGCGCATGGGCGAAAGCTGCCGTTGCGCAAGCGGTCAGAGCCGGAATTACAAGCGGTTATCCGGACGGAACGTTTAAGCCGGGCAGCAAGATCAGCCGCGCCGAGATGGTCGTGATGATCGCGAAGGCTCTCAAGCTGACAACGGCGGAAGATGCCGAGACGGGGTTCTCCGACAATGCCGATATCCCGGCATGGGCAAGAGGCGCGGTGAAAGCCGTGGCGGACAAAGGCATTGTCCAAGGCCGCCTGAACAATCGTTTTGTTCCTGCCGGAACGGCGACCAGAGCGGAAGCCATTACGGTTATCGTGAAGCTGCTGGATACGAAATAATATGCGGTAAAAGCTGCTCTGCAGGGTTCAATCGGCCTTGCGGGGCAGCTTTTTCGAATTATTTTTCATACAAGCTCCAGCTTGTCAAACTAGTCCGCATAATCGGCCAAGTCCCCTCATAGACATGTTACCAGTGGGAAAAACATTGTGAAGAGGGGATGATTGTAATGCGTCGCATGACATGGGCAGCGGCAATCTTGTTAGTGTTTTCACTCGTACTTAGCGCATGCGGGAAGAAGGACGCCGAGTCCGTGGTCAAGGAGCTCGACAAGGTTGTCAGCAACATGGAGAGCTACCAAGGGACAGGCACAATGAAGCTTCATACGGGTCAGCAGGAACTGACATACAACGTTGAAGTTTCTTACCAGAAGCCCCATTATTACCGCATTAAATTGACGAATGCAGAGAAGGATATTACACAAATTGTTCTGCGCAACGATGACGGCGTGTTTGTTCTTACGCCGCGTCTGAACAAAGTGTTCCGCTTCCAAAGCGACTGGCCGCAAAATCAAGGGCAGGTATATCTCTATCAAACGCTGATTCAAAGCATACTGACAGACAACTCGCGCCAGTTCGCGGTTGACGATAAATCCTACGTCTTTGATGTCATGGCTAACTATAATAACGGCACGCTCGCCAGACAAAAAATTTGGCTGAACAAATCGGATTACAAGCCGGTTCAGGTTCAAGTCAGCGATGCGAATGCATCCGTGATGGTACAGGTAGACTTTACGAGCTTCGAATTTGGTCCAAACTTTGATAAAACAACGTTTGAGACGGAAGCTAACATGAAGTCTTCGCCTTCGAGCGGCGGCACAAGCGATCAGCCGACAATCGCGGATCCGGATCAAACGGATACGAACGGCAGCGCAAACGGTACTTCCGAAGACAGCAAGGATGCCGTAACGCCGGATAAATCCACGGATTCGAAAGACGATAGCAAGGCTGATGGCAAAACGGATGATAAAGCAACAAAAGATGACGACAAAAACGCGGCGGCGGAAGACGAAGAGGATGCCGACGACACGGCAGCTAATCCGCAGGCGGATGCGGCAACCGATCTCCAAATTATGGTGCCGACAAATCTTCCGGAAGGCGTCGTCATGAAGGATAGCATGGATATCGTATTTGGCGGCTTGCCTGGCGTTGTATCCCGCTATACGGGTACTTACGACTTCTCGCTGATCCAGACTCAGCCTAAAGACATGGCGGCTACGTACTCGGGCGGCACATTCCTTGATCTCGGGTTTACGATAGGCGAATTGACCGGCGGAGACGATCAGAAGACGCTCACATGGATCGTGGACGGCACCGAGCTTCGTTTGACAAGCAGCACGCTTCCTGAGACGGAAATGATCCGAATTGCCCAATCCGTTCAAGTGGATTCGACTAAATAAACACTTCAAAAGCGGAGCTGAGGAAATTTTTTTCCAAGACGTGCTATCCGATTAAGGCCGCCATTTCATTGACAGCCCAAGCGACAACGTATAACATTAATCCTATTGATGTTTACAGTTGCTCGGGATTGCTCGGGGCTGCCGAATGAGGAGAAGGTGAACCGACTTGGAATCGTATTACCGCCCGACGAGGGTAGAAATTTCGCTTGATGCGCTGAACCGTAACCTGCATGCGTTCCGCAGCGCTATGCCTGAAGGGCGATTGCTGATGGCTTCGGTCAAAGCGAACGCTTACGGGCATGGCGCGGTGGAAATTGCCCGCGAAGCAGAGCGGTTCGGCGTTGATTATTTGGGCGTAGCCTTTCTGGATGAAGCGTTGCAGCTTCGGCATGCCGGTATTGCTACCCCGATTCTCGTGCTTGGATTCGTTCCGGCGGATGCGCTCGCTATCGCGCGCGACAAAGATATCACCATCGCGCTTTTCCGCGAGGATATTTTGGAGGCGGCGGCGGCTCTTCCGGCTCATGCCGATGGCAAGAAGCTTAAAGCTCATATTAAGATTGATTCCGGAATGGGACGTCTTGGGATTATCGGCAAGGATGAAGCGATCGCTTTTATCCGCAAAGCGCTTGATGTTCCGCAGCTTGAGGTAGAGGGCTTGTTCACTCACTACGCAAAAGCGGACGAGACGGACAAAAGCTATACCCGCCAGCAATATGAGCGTTTTCATGCTGTTGCGGAGTACGTGCGCAGCAATCAGCTCCCGATTCGTATCCTCCATGCGGCCAACAGCGCAGCGGGCATTGATACGCCGGAATACGGCGGCGACATGGTTCGTCTTGGGATCAGCATGTACGGTCTGTATCCTTCGGATGAAGTAAGCCGCGAGCGGATCAAGCTTGAACCCGTGCTTTCGCTCAAGTCGGAAGTTGTCATGGTGAAGAAGGCGCCTCCCGGCTGGGGAATCAGTTACGGTACCCGGTACGTGACGAAGCAGGAAGAATGCATTGGCACGCTGCCAATCGGTTATGCCGACGGCTTCAGCCGGATGCTGACCGGCAAAGCCCATGTGCTTGTACGGGGAGTGAAAGTGCCTGTTCGGGGAACGATCTGCATGGATCAATGCATGATTGCTTTGGATCCCGCGTCAGCGGTTACAGCCGTAGAGCCGGGCGAAGAAGTTGTGCTGATCGGGCGGCAAGGCGAGGAAGAAATATCGGCGGATGAGCTAGCGGTGCAGCTTGGAACGATCAACTACGAAGTAACCTGCATGCTGGCAGCCCGCGTGCCCCGCGTCTATGTAAGAGACGGACAGGTGACAGCGTTATCGAATCCGCTCGTTTTAGGTTAGGAATTATTTTCTAATCGCAACTTTTCGCGAAAATAGAGGATTTCCGTTGTCGATCGCGAATTAGTTAAATCAAATTTGGATATGCTCGGAGATGCAGTAAAATCATGCAGCATATTTGATATACGCATAACATAGCTATGATAAAGTATAGTGACAGCGAATTAATGCAATAATGAATATTAATGGTTTTGGAAAAGTTTTGGGGGTGCTAGTTCGGTGGCCAATATGCAGAACACCAAGAGGATCATGATCAGCTTGCCGGATCAATTGCTGGAGGAGGTCGACGGCATCGTCGCCAAGGAAAATTCCAACCGCAGCGAGTTTATTCGGCAGGCCATGAAGCTGTATCTTGTGGAACGAAAAAAACGGCAGATCCGTGAGTCCATGCAGCGTGGGTATCTGGAAATGGCGAAGATCAACTTGAACATGGCCTCCGAAGCTTTTCAAGCGGAGGAAGAAGCCGATCATACGTTAGGCCGTCTCGTAAGCGGGGTGTAGAGGTTGATCGTAAAACGCGGAGATGTGTTTTTTGCGGATTTGTCACCAGTCGTCGGATCGGAACAGGGCGGAGTAAGACCCGTATTAGTCATTCAGAATGATATCGGCAACCGCTTCAGTCCGACGGTTATCGTCGCGGCCATTACGGCGCAAATCCAGAAAGCCAAATTGCCTACGCACGTTGAAATGGAAGCGGCGGCTCACGGCTTCGACAGAGACTCCGTCGTGCTGCTTGAGCAGATTAGGACGATCGACAAGCAGCGTTTAACCGACAAGATCACCCACCTGGACGATGAAACGATGCGTAAAGTGGACGATGCTCTGCTGATCAGCGTTGGATTAATCGATTTTTAAACGCAGGGATTGAACAAGGATAGCCATGTGCTGTCCTTGTTTTTTTTGCGTGATTCGTCGCATAATGGCGAATTTTTGGAAATTTTGAAAAAAATCTATAGACAACTATTTAATAATTTTGCTATTATATGGTCAATTGGTTGTTAAATTACATATACGTGCACGGCTTAGCGAAGAACGCTAGCAGATCAGCCTTATTAAGGCTACTGCTGCGTTCTTTTTTTTCGCCGTGGATTAGAGAGGGGAGAGTCGATGAACAGAAGGAGAAATGCAGGCATTGGGCTGCTTGCCGCCATGCTGTCCGGGGTTCTGGTGTATGGCCTGTTCCAGCTGCAGAAGCTGCAGGTTACCCGCGAGGAAACGGTGGAAGTTGTTGTAGCCAAGCAGTTTGTGGAAGCAGGCAGGCGGTTAACGGAAGCAGATGTCGCATACAAACGCATTCCTCGCGAAGGCTACGAGCAGGAAATGCTTGTTGACGCCAAGCTGGCGGTAGGCATGGAGACCGTTATTCCGCTAGGGACAAACGAGCCGATTCTGGGCTGGAAAATCGATAAGTACCATCTGCTGCCTACGGGGATGGAGTCGACCTTTCAAATTCCGCGCGATTACGTTCGCTCCATCTCCAACGGCATTCGCGCCGGCGATAAGGTAACCGTCTATTTATCAGGCGAGAATGAGCCCTCCAGGCGGATATTTGATTCGCTTGTGACGGTTGCGTCGGTGAAATCCTCAAGCAACGTGGAAATTGACAATATGAAGGATCCGAATCTGCTGTCGCTGGCGGAAGGGGATAAGGAACGGATGTATGCCTCCCGGCGCGATGCGAACGGGATGATCGAATACATTAATTTGAATCTGACGGAATCGCAGTGGCTTCAGATCGACGGTTATTGCAAGGACGGTCTTCATAAGCTGGTTATCGCCTACAGTCCGGAATCCCTGAGCCTGGAGGAGGAGCATACGTGAATGCGATAACGTCGCCTTTGATTACCTTTGTCGGGACTACGCCGAATATTGGCACGACCTCGGCCGCCTTTGCCGCAGCGTTTCGAATGGCGGAAGCAAGCGGCAGGCAGATTGGTTATTTATGTCTTCATCTAAAAAGCGCAAAGCTTCACCGGTATTTGGGCATCGCCGAGCCGGCCGTGACGCTGGACAAGCTGAGGCCGGAGCTGAAGTCCGGATCCTTAACGCCGGATAAGCTGCAGCGCGCGGTGCAGCCGGTCAGAGGAATGCCGAATCTGCATGTGTTGTTCGGCAATATGCTGAGGGACCAGGCGGAGTTTTATTCGCCGGAGGAGATGGAGCATTTGCTGGAGATCGCCGGACAGACGTTCTCCATGGTTATTATTGACGTAGGAGCTTATTGGGATAACGCGGCTACGATATGCGCTCTGCGTGAGGCGGATACGCGCATTCTCGTCACTACCGATGCTTTATCCCACTTTCAGGAAGACGGAAAACGCTGGATTTCGCAAGTATCGCCGCTGTTTGGGCTATCAACGGAACAATACCATACGGTTGTCATTTACTCCCCATGGAGCACAGGAGGATATCGCATGAAGGATATTTGCAAAGAAATGGGCACATCGAAACTTGGAGAATTACGGTTTGGTCATCAATTCTATGCGCAGCTGGACAGCGGTCATTACGGGCAGTGGCTGAAGGAGGATCCTGCAGGCAAGCTAGCCATGCAGGAGAGCGCGGAACAGTTGATGGACCGTCATCATATACGCAGGGTAACGCCAACGCTTGCCGTACAGCCTTGGTACCGCAAGCTGCTAGCCCATCGCAACGGTGTAGGCTCTTGAATTCGGGGACAAGCAAGTTTTCACCGTCGGATTATTCTGCGCGGCTGAGGCTGGATCAATCCGTGGTCACGGATCCTTTGGACAGAGGGGAAACGGCAGGACGAGGAGCGGATTTTGGAAGGCTGGCCGAGGAGATCAGGTCCTATCTGGCAGCACCGAGAGGGCTGACGGAGGAAGAACGCCGGCAGTACAGCGAGACCTTGAACAGGGCCGTGCTTGGCTTTGCGCCGGAAAGGGAACAGGTGCTGGCGATTATAGCCGATAGGCTGATCCGTCTTCGCATCCATCAATTGGACGGCTACAAACATCCCTATGCGACGCTTGCCGAAGCCTTGTTCGCGGAGGTAATCGGACTTAACGTGCTTGAGCTTGTACTGGCCAGGAGGGACGGTCTAGAAGAGATTCAAGTTGTCGGCTCGCAGATTTATGAAGTAAGGGACGGTCACACGATGCTGTCTTCCTATTGCTTCGATCATGAGCGGGACGTGGAGCGGATTCAGCAGAACCTGGTGCTGTACAACAATGACCGCATCAATCCGCGCAAGCGGTGGGCGGAAGTTATGCTGAGGGACGGCTCGCGCGTCACGATGACCGGCTTTGGGTTTACGTCGAAGCCAACGCTTACGATTCGTTTTTTTACGGTGCGCAGCTTCAGTCTGGAAGCTTTATGCTCCGCTCCGTACCATACGTTGAGCACGGCTATGAGAAATATGCTGCTGGATGTGCTTGAAGCGCGGTTTAATCTGGTCATAATCGGCCCGACCAACTCGGGCAAGACGCATCTGATGAAGGCTCTGATCGCGGAACTTCCGGATGAAGAACGAATCGTCACGATCGAAGGAAGGTTCGAGATGATGCTCGGGAGGGATTTTCCCATGAAAAATACGGTTGAATACGAAGCGGACGAGGATGATCCGCAGCACCGGGCCGAACAGGCGTTCAAGCTGGCCCTCCGCCAATCCCCGCAGCGCATCGTGCATGCCGAGATCCGCGATATGGATGCCAATATTTATGTAAGGGCATGTACGAGAGGGCACTCCGGCAGTATGACCACGGTGCATGCCAATACGCTGGAGGATGTGCCGGAAGCGATCACCGATATGTGCATGCTGGACGGACGCGGCATGAATCCGGAGCGTTTGACGAAGAGGATTGCGGAATACGTTACCCAAGTGGGAATTGAGATGCGTTATTTGGGCGGCAGGCGGGTTATTGCACGAATCGGTGAGCTGAGCTGGGCGAATAACGAGGTGATAGTTCGGGATTGGGCCCGATTTGATGAACCAAGCGGGCAGTGGGTATATCCCGAGAAGCCCTCGCCTAAAGCAAAGGCGCGCCTTTCCGAGAGGGGCTGGCAGACTTGATTAAGCTGTCTATCGCCGCGGCGGCTCTCCTTCTCTTCAGCTTATGGTTTATTTCTTTGTCCAGCTTGCTGCTTGTCTGGACGGAACGCCAGGAGCGGAGGGACAGACTGACGTATCAGGCGAGGAACCGTCTTGGCTATCGGCTGACCGAAAAGCTGAAAAGATTCGAACGGGTATACCGCCACTTGTCGGAACTGCTTGAGACGCTGCAGCTTAAGCTGAAGCCATCCGGTCTTGTCATCGGGTCCTTACTTCTCCTGCTTGCCGGGGTTGCCGTTGGCGGTTTCTTTTTTCAGAGCATCAAGGGGACGCTGCTATTCGGTCTTGTTGTCGGCTGTCTGCCCTATACGATCCTGCGGGCCATGCTTGTGCAGAGACAGATGCAGCTGCAGATGGATTTTTTGCCGGCTATCGAGCTGTTCTATCAATGCTATTTGGTAACGGGCGGCCGGCAGGTTCGAACGGCTTTGCAGCGCACGGTGGAAGAGAGGAGGTTGCTTGGCCCCATGCAGTCGGTGTTCGAACAGCTGTACCGGAATCTGTCGGTTCGCGGTGACGACGAGGCCAGCCTGCGCATTTTTTCGGCTGCGCTTGGCCATGTGTGGGGTGACTACTTCGTCAATATTATGCGGGTAGCCTTAGCCGAGGGCTCGCCTATTGCGGAAAGCCTGAAGGAGCTGCTGGGAGATATGCGCAAGGCGCGGCGGGCGAACGAGCAGGAGCGAAATAAATTGCTGGAGATCCGGATTGCCAACTTTACGCCGGTCCTGTTTCTCGCATTTTATATCGGCATCAATGTCCGCTACAACCGGGAGAACTCCTATTACTACTACCTGATCGACCCGCAGGGAAGGGACATGCTTCTTAACGCCATTGTTCTTATCTTCGCTTCTTTCCTGATGGGACTGTGGCTGTCGCGCAAAAAGATGTAGAAGGGAGGTTTGCTGGCCTTTGGAGTCGTTTATCCGCCTGCTTATTGCTGCCGGGGAGTTTTTGTTTGGCTTCCTGGGCGTTTATATGGTTCTCCAATCCATGCCCCGAAGGAAGCCGAGATGGTTCCATCTGGACGCTTTGAACTGGCGGACGGATGAAATGCCGGACAAGTGGCTCCATCTGCTCCGTTTATCGCGGGAGAGTGAAGCTTTCATTGAACGGGCTACACTTCTCGCAGGCTGCGGAGTTACCGCGGACGCGGCTTGGTACTCGGCTGCAAGAAGAATCTTGCTTTTTCTGCTTCCCGCAATTGCTATTCTTTACGGCGGCTTGTCTATCGAACGGGGAGCATGGCTGTGCTACACGTTTGTGCTTGCGGGGGTCGCGCTCTTGTATTGGGATTTGCCTTGGTTGCGATCTTTCCGAAGACTTCGCGCGCAAAGGATTACGAAGGAAGTTTATTTAATGAGCAACCAGCTGCTGTACCTGTCCGAATCGGCCCTTCATATCCATACCAAGCTGACCCGTTGCATCCCGTATACCCGGACGCTGCGCGGGGACCTCGAACGGCTGCTTGCCGAATGGTATCACGATGCGGAGCAGGCGCTTCGCCGGTTCAAGCACCGGATCGGCACGGATGACGGCATGAGCTTTGTCGAGACGATTGATTCGCTGCGGCTTCACGAGAGCCCGGAATATTACAGGCTTCTACGCGAGCGCATTCAGGATTACAAGGAGAAGCTGGAGCTTGCCAAAGAAAGCCGGAAGGAATCCACTTCTTACTTTCTTTTTATCATTGCGGGGATCCCGATTCTGTACACCTTTCAGATTTTTATTTACCCCTGGGTGCAGGAGGGGCGGAAGCTGTTTGAATCTTTGGGATGAACGCTCCACCGTCAAATGCTCAGGCGAAAAGATGCTATGAAGGAGGTGAATCAAGATGCGCAATATTTTGATGACCGTTATGCTGCTTGTTGTCGTCATCATCCTGTTCAACAACATTATTGCCAACGATACAACGGGAACAAGCAAGCAGATTCAGACACAAGGCAGCTCGGCTAACACAAAGATCGGCTCCATGTTATCAACGGGATCGAACTAAGGGGGATCAGCGATGAGAGCTCTGCTAATAGCGATGCTGCTTCTGGTAACCGTCATTTTGCTCTATACGGGAATTACCGGGGGCGAAGGCGGCACGAAACGGCAGGTGGAACGTTCCGGAGCCGCTATCGGCGCCTATATCCGGCAGATGAGCCCATGAGAAATATATTGGTATTCGTGTTGTTTGCCGCTATGGTGTGCTGGATGATGTTCTCTCCTATCTATAAGCATGTGCTGATTGCAAGGCAAGCGGTCTTGCAGCAGGAGACCGATTATTTGCTGGAGGTTGGCGCCAGCGGAAGCTATGGTTATATCGATGCCGTTATGATGGAGCAGTCGAGGGAGCGGCTTACCGCTTTTGGGCTCAAGCCGGAGCTTGTCGAATTTGAAGTGACGGCGGATAACGGACTGGCCGCGACTGATCCGGCCTCTCCGCTTCCAAGGGGCACCGGGATCAGGCTGAAGATGAGCTATCCGTATGAGAACCTATTCGAGATCGACCGGTTGATTGGACTGGAGCCTATCGCGGTAGGCAGCCGCATGCGGACGTTTGGAATGAAGATGAGCGAGTACATGCCGTAAGGCGTGGTCAAGGAGATGCCATGTATAAGCTGATGTTGATCGTTTTAATGATGACGGTATGGGTATCGGTACACTTTTTGCAAACGGATGAGGAAATGGCGATGAAGCTGCTCTATCAGGGGAAGCATGCGCTTAACCGCGCTGCCCATGCAGCCTCGCAGCAGCTGGATCCCGAATCAATGGGCGAGGGGGTTCTGCGGATTGATCCGGAAGCGGCGGAAGCGGCCGCGGCTGCTTACCTTCAGGCGAACCTGCAGCTTGATGCGCAGGGGAGTCCGCAGCCGAATTCCCCTGTCCGGGAGCGGGTGAATGTGCTTGTATTCGAAGTCATAAATAATGATCGCAGCTTCCCTTATACATACAGGAACGATCAATACGATTACGAGGCCACTCTCCAAAGGCCTGGCGTCGTCCTTATTATCCATGTCGTTTACCCGCGCGCGTTTACGATCCTCGGCCCGATCGAATGGGATATTAAAGGCGTATCGGAGCTGACGGTGAGGTAGCCATTACAAGGCCGGTTTGAATGATAAATTCTTTTAAGGGGGCCAGAACGAAGCGATTCCATACGCTTCCTGTTGACGATCCATCATAAAATTGATCTAATAAAGGGGGAATATGGAAGTTAGGAGTTGGCTTCGAATGGAGATTAAAAAAGACGTTTCCGAGGAAGTTGTGCGGGAAAGAATAACCAAGCTGCAGGAAGCGATGCGCGCCTCGGCGATGGACGGGTTTCTTCTGACCCAAAACCTAGATCTTTATTATTACACCGGCTCAATGCAGAACGGATATGCCTTTATTCCGTCTCATGGAGAACCGGTTTTCTTTGTGAAAAGGAGCCTTGAGCGGGCTAAGCTCGAGAGCGGCATTTCCGTTAAGGAGCTTGGGGCCTTCCGTTTGTTTGGCGAGACGCTGGCGCGGGAATATCCTCAAGTATTTAAAGCCGGTACGGGGAAGCCGGCTGCTGTAGCGGCAGAAATGGATGTGCTCCCCGCCCAAACCTATCTGAAGCTTTCCGGATTGCTGCAGGCCGCCGGTGCGGGGCCGATTGTTGACGGTTCGGCCATCATTAGAAGACAACGGATGATCAAATCGACGCTTGAGATTAGCCGGATCGAATCGGCTGCTGCCGTTGTTGACGAGGCGCTGAACGAGGCGCTTAATTTCCTGAAGCCTGGCGTAACGGAATTGGAATGGATGGCACGCGTTGAATACGAGCTGCGTATAAGAGGGCATATCGGCCTCATGAGGATGCGGGGGTATAACCAGGAAATTGCGACGGGTATGTTTATCGCCGGATCAGCCGCGGCTGTTCCTACGTATTTCGATGGTCCTGCCGGCGGGCTTGGTCTTGGCGCGACATCGCCGCAAAGCGTCAGCCGCAAATCGATTGAACGGAATGAGCCTATTCTGATGGATATCGGCTGCTGTATCGACGGTTACGTGATTGACCAGACCCGTACGGCTGTTATAGGAGAACTGCCGGAAAAGCTGGCTCATGCCTATAATGTATCCGAAGCCATTATCCGTGAAGCGGAGAACGGAATGATGCAGGGGGCGATCTGCTCGGCTCTCTATGCGAGAGCTCTCGAACAGGCGGAAGACGCGGGGCTCTCCCCGCATTTTATGGGCTATGGCGCTGACCAGGCCAAGTTCCTTGGGCATGGAATCGGACTTGAGATCGACGAATGGCCGGTTCTAGCCAAAGGCTTTGATATTCCGCTGGAAGCGGGAATGGTGATCGCCGTTGAACCGAAATTTACGTTTCCAGGTGATGGTGTAGTCGGCATAGAGAACAGCTATTTGATTACGGACGGCCGCCCTCGGGCTTTGACATTTACCAGAGAAGGATTAATCAAACTGCCATAAACAGGTTTGCCAAGGGGGCTTTGCTGGAATGGACCGTTTATTATCGAAAAGGCTTCACCGGGATTACATCACCGTGTACCGAATAAGCTCGCTTATTACTCATCTTGTGCTTTACGTGATTGTTATTGCCTATTTAACGTTTGCGGCCTGGAAGCATTGGACTTACATTCCCGGCCTTATCGGGCTGGCGGCGGTAAGTTTGTCTGCGGTGCTGTTTGTATGGTTTTTCCCCGAGGTCAAATACCGGCGTTTTCAATACGAGTTGTTTGACGAGGAGTTGGAGATCAAATCCGGGCTTATCGTCATTCGCAATGTCCTTGTTCCGATGGTGCGCGTCCAGCATGTGGAGCTGGAGAGCGGACCTCTCATGCGCAAATACGAGCTTGCCAGCGTGGCGGTTGTAACCGCGGCAACCACGCACCGGATCAGCGGCCTCAAGCAAAGCGAAGCGCATTTTCTGAAGAGGCGGATCGGCCAGCTTGCGAAAGTAGATGATCAGGATGATTAAGCGAAACAAGCCGCGCAGGCTGCATCCGATTTATATTCTGTTTCCGCTGTTTAACACGGTGAAAGGGCTGCTGCCGCTTATCATCATTACCTTGCTGCAAGGCGTGAACTGGTCGGGAGTAAACGGGTATGTTTATCTAGGCATTCTGGCTGCCGTAACTTTGCTTATGTTTCTCGGTTTATTCGGCTGGCGCAAATGTTCCTTTACCGTGGAGGATGACCGGATCGTCATCCGCAAAGGGATCCTGTTCAGAGACGAGAAAACAATCTACTTCGGCCGGATTCATTCGGTTAACCTCGAGCAGCCCATTCTGCAGCGGTTATTTGGCGTCACGCAGGTCAAGATCGAAACGCCCGGCGGCAACAAGAAGGCTGACGGAATTCTCGCGGCTCTCACCGAGAAGGATGCAAGACAGCTGCAGAAGCTTCTGCTTGCGCCTCATGTCCAGCCTGCGGAGTCTGCCGCACGGCAGCTTCCGGTTCTCCCTAACTACCGGTTAACCACGGGTCAGCTGCTGCTTGCTGCCGCGACCTCCCTTAATTTCGGTCTGGTTGTTGCTTTTATCGCGGGGATCATTTCCCTGGCGGATGATTTCATTAACGAGCTAGCACCCAACCTTTATTCCACGTTATACAAGGAATCAACCAGCGCAGATCCAAGCTATACCGTTATCGCGGTTATCGCGGTATGCGGGCTTGCCGTTGCATGGCTGCTATCCCTTGTTTTGTACGTCATCAAGTTTGCCGGGTTTACCGCAAACAAACAGGATGATCAAATCTCGATCTCCTACGGCCTCCTCGAGAAAAAAGTGCATCACTTTGATGCCCGCAAGGTGCAGGCGGTTATCGTGGCGGAAGGGCTTCTTCATCAATGGATCGGATTTGCCCAAATTCAATTGCAGGTCATCTCTTCGGATAAAACGGAGCGTTTGATGCTGCATCCGTTTATTCCCAGAGCGTCTCTTCAATCCATTTTGACCTGCTTTGTGCCGCAGTTTACTGCCGCAGAGATTAAGGCGGCTGCCCCGAAGCGGGCTTTTTTCGACTACGTTTGGAAAGGGCAGCTTGTTATGATTCTCCTATGCGCCGTCTTCATCTACTTTTTCCATACCCATGGGCTATGGTCTCTTATTCTGCTTCCCCTTGCCGCAGCCTGGAGTTGGAGCTGCCTTTCGGCGGCGGGCATGAACTTGGAGGACGGACAGTTAACCCTCCGCAAGAGGAGTCTGACGAGAATGACCTATTACATGCGCAGGCCTCAAATTGTCTCCATGGCTACAAGGCGGACGAGAGGACAGCAGAAAAGACGGCTTCTGACGATCTCGGCGCATGTGCTAGGCAGCCTTCAGGCTTACCGCGTCTACTGTCTCGAGCGGGAGGATGTCGAGAGGGTATGGCGCTGGTACAGCCGGCATCAATCAGAAAAATAAGAAAGGGCAGTTCTCTGTCCTCTTCGTAATTGGACACCGCTATTATTTTTTAGTAGGATAATAGAGATAGACAGCGGCTGATAGACAGGAGTGAACACAATGCTGAGTTTAGGGGCAAAAGTTGTTATTATCGCTGACCAATTCGAGCAAAATCTCCCTCTTGGGGAGTATGGTTATATAATCGCTTACGACCGCAATCCGGACAATGTGTTCGATTATGTGGTAAGAGTGCCTGCGGCTAACCGCAATTTCCTTGTTCCGGACGAGGATATTGAACTGGAGGAAGTGCTGCTGCAGGAAGAGGTTGACCGGATCGAGCGGGAGGCGTTGATTGATTACGCGCTGGCCACGTATAACGAAGAGCTTTTCAACCGGATTGTAAAAGGCGAAGAAAAGCCCGAGGAGAAGGACAATACGGGCGGCGAGAGCCAGACAACGGAAGACTTTATTCGCCAGGTTAATCTGAAGGCGTGGATATAACGGCAATCATCGCAATCATCCAAGCGGAGCTTATCCCTTAACGGGAGAGGCTCCGTTTCATTTTGCCTGCCTGGACTACTTTGTGAAATGGCGATTATAAGCTATAATAGGAGGAATGAGTAGAAGGCTTGAAAGGGAGGACGAAGCATCCATGAGCATTACGATTAAAGACGTAGAGCATGTTGCGAATTTGGCGCGGCTGGAGCTCTCGAATGAAGAAAAAGAACAATTTACGGGACAGCTGAATGCGATCCTGAAATATGCGGAAAAGCTGGACAGCCTGGATACGGACAATGTAGAGCCGACCAGCCACGTGCTGCCGATTACGAACGTGATGCGGGAAGATATTACCCGCGAATCGCTTCCGATCGAAAAAGTGCTGCTTAACGCACCGGACGAAGAGGACGGCCAGATTAAAGTGCCGGCTGTATTGGAATAGAACTTTAAGGTACTTGAAGGGAGGAACTGCTGTTGTCACTGTTTGATTTACGCCTACAGGATGTACATAGCAAGCTTAATAACAAAGAATTGACGGTTTCCGATTTGGTGGACGCTTCTTACCGCCGGATTGCGGAGACAGACGAAACGATTAAGGCTTTCCTAACATTAAATGAAGAGAATGCCCGTCGCCAGGCGGATAGCCTGGACAAGCAGCTTCTGGAGGGCGGCGAACGCGGTCTTCTGTTCGGACTGCCGGCCGGCGTGAAGGATAACATCGTAACGGAAGGGCTGCTTACGACATGCGCAAGCCAATTCCTGAGCAACTATAATCCGATTTACGATGCAACAACGGTATCCAAGCTGAAATCCGCTCAGTCGGTTACGATCGGCAAGCTGAACATGGACGAGTTCGCGATGGGCGGCTCGAACGAGAACTCCAGCTACTATCCGACTCGCAACCCATGGAATCCGGAATACGTTCCGGGCGGTTCAAGCGGCGGCTCCGCGGCTTCGGTTGCCGCGGGACAAGTCTACTTCTCCCTTGGCTCCGATACGGGCGGTTCCATCCGCCAGCCGGCTGCGTACTGCGGCATTGTTGGCCTTAAGCCGACATACGGCTTGGTATCCCGCTTTGGTCTCGTAGCGTTTGCTTCTTCATTGGATCAGATCGGTCCGCTCACGAAAAATGTTGAAGATTCCGCTTACGTGCTGCAATCGATCGCGGGTTACGACGAGAAGGATTCGACATCCGCTAACGTTGATATCCCGGACTACACCTGCGCTCTTACCGGCGATGTGAAGGGTCTTCGCATTGGCGTGCCTAGAGAGTACCTTGGCGAGGGCATTGATCCGAAGGTGAAGGAAGCCGTTATGCAGGCTCTCAAAACCTTCGAAAGCATGGGCGCAACGTGGGAGGAAGTATCGCTGCCGCATACCGAATACGCGATTGCGACTTACTATCTGCTCGCTTCCTCGGAAGCATCGTCCAACCTGGCGCGTTTTGACGGCGTTCGTTACGGCGTTCGCGCGGACAACCCGGAGAACCTGATCGATCTGTACCGCAAATCGCGCAGCCAAGGCTTCGGTCCGGAAGTGAAACGCCGGATCATGCTCGGTACTTACGCGCTTAGCTCCGGTTATTACGATGCGTACTACCTGAAGGCGCAAAAGGTCCGCACGCTGATCAAGCAGGACTTCGATAATGTCTTCAACCAATACGATATCATCATCGGCCCTACGGCTCCGACAACGGCGTTCAAGATTGGCGAGCAGGTTGGCGATCCGCTGACGATGTACCTGAACGATATTTGCACGATTCCGGTAAGCCTTGCGGGCATTCCGGCAATCAGCGTTCCGTGCGGAACGGCGGACGGCATGCCTATCGGCCTGCAAATCATCGGCAAGGCATTTGATGAATCGACCGTGCTGCGTGCGGCTCATGCGTTTGAGCAGCAAACCGAATTCCATAAATTACGGCCGCAGCTAGGGTGAAGGGAGAAATAACGATGTCTGAAGCGACTCAATACGAAACGGTAGTTGGTCTCGAAGTACACGTGGAGCTGCATACCAACAGTAAAATTTTCTGCGGCTGCTCTACGGCCTTTGGAGCTCCGGCTAATACTCATACATGTCCGGTATGTCTCGGGCACCCGGGCGTTCTGCCCGTCTTGAACAAGCAAGCTGTCGAATACGCGATGAAAGCGGCAATGGCGCTTAATTGCGAAATCGCCGACATTAGCAAGTTCGACCGTAAAAACTATTTCTATCCGGATTCGCCAAAAGCGTATCAGATCTCGCAGTTCGATCAGCCAATCGGCCAGAACGGCTGGATTGATATCGAAGTAAACGGCGAGACCAAGCGGATCGGCATTACCCGCCTCCATCTGGAGGAAGACGCCGGCAAGCTGACCCACGTTGACGGCGGATATGCTTCCCTTGTTGACTTTAACCGCGTCGGTACGCCGCTTGTCGAGATCGTATCCGAACCGGACATCCGCACGCCGGAAGAAGCGAAGGCTTACCTCGAGAAGCTGAAAGCGATTATGTTGTACTGCGAAGTATCGGACGTGAAGATGGAAGAGGGCAGCCTCCGCTGCGACGCTAACATCAGCCTTCGTCCATACGGGCAAGAGAAGTTCGGTACGCGTGCCGAGTTGAAGAACATGAACTCGTTCCGCGGCGTTCAGCGCGGTCTCGAATACGAACAAATCCGCCAGGCGGAGATTTTGAATGAAGGCGGCCTCGTTGTGCAGGAGACGCGCCGCTTTGATGATACGCTGGGCAAAACCTTCTCGATGCGCGGCAAGGAAGAATCGCATGATTACCGTTACTTCCCGGACCCTGACCTGGTTCGCTTGAACATCAGCCAGGAATGGAAAGACCGGGTCCGCGCTTCTATTCCGGAGCTGCCGGATGCGCGCAAGGCGCGTTACACAACCGAATACGGCTTGCCTTCCTATGACGCGGAAGTCATTACTTCTTCGAAGAAGCTTGCAGACTTCTTTGAGGAAAGCCTGAACTATACGAAGGATGCTAAAGCGGTATCCAACTGGATCATGGGTGATCTTCTCGGCTATCTGAACGCCAACAGCCTGGAGCTTTCCGAAGTGAAGATTACCGGCCAAGGTCTTGGAGAGATGATTGGTTTGCTCGAGAAGGGCACCATCAGCAGCAAGATCGCCAAGACGGTCTTCAAGGCGATGCTGGAATCCGGCAAACTGCCGCAGCAGATCGTTGAAGAGCAAGGCCTCGTCCAAATCAGCGACGAAGGCGCGCTTGTGGCCGTAGTGGATCAGATCATTCAAGCGAATCCGCAATCGGTAGAAGACTTTAAAGCAGGCAAAGATAAAGCGATCGGATTCCTGGTCGGCCAAATTATGAAAGAGACGAAAGGCAAAGCGAATCCGGCTCTCGTGAATAAGCTTCTGCTTGAACGTCTGAAAGCCTAATTGCCGATTTTTTTGACGCCGCTCATCCTAAGCGATGGGCGGCGTCTTTTCATGGAATGCAGGTCCTTATGCATACTAATATGGTACAATTATCATGATGAAAGGTTGTGCTGCACTTGGGTCATGATCTCGCGAATCCATGGTACATTAATGAGTTTCATCTCGGGTTAAGGCTGCTTCTCGCCATGCTCCTCGGCGGACTGATCGGCCTCGAGCGCGAACAGTCGAACCATGCGGCAGGGCTGCGCACGAACATTTTGGTATGTATCGGTTCTTGTTTGCTAATGCTCTTATCGATATATGGTTTTTCTTCTTTTGTTAACGAGACGAATGTTCGGGTCGATCCGGCCCGTTTGGCGGCGGCTGTTATAACCGGCGTCGGGTTCCTCGGGGCAGGCACGATTTTGTTTACGGGCAAGTCCATTACGGGGCTGACGACGGCGGCTTCCTTGTGGGTGGTCTCGGCGATAGGGCTTGCGGTAGGCGCAGGATTTTATTTTGCCGCGGTAACCACAACGGTTCTGGTTCTGCTTATTCTTTGGGCTTTCAACAAGCTGGAGAAAAGATACATCAGCACGAAGCGGGAGCATAAATTAGTCCTTCAGGCGGATGAGCAATCCACCATTGTCCTTACGCTTAACGCTCTGCTGACCGAGAAGCAGATTACGATCCGCAAGGTCATGCTGGAGGAAAGCGCGAAGCATGAGCAGGGCGTGCAGCAGTTTATGCTTCATTTGACCGTGCAATTGCCGAAGAATGAATCGTTATTGGCTTTACTGGAACAAATCAAGCAGATGGAGGGCGTGCATTGCGTGAGCTCGGATTAGATCGGCCAAAGAGCAGACTTCTTACGTTATTACTCGCATTCGTGCTCCCCGGAGCCGGGCATTTGTATACGGGGCGTTATCAGAGAGGACTGCTCCTGACCGCCGGTCTAGTTCTTGATATAGCGGCTATTATCAGGTTGGCAGATGCAAACGCGGCAAGGCATCTGCTCTTTATCGTCTATTTGGGAATTACGCTGCCGGTGTACTATTTCATCAGCGTGTTTGATGCCCTGCAGACCAGGGCTGATGCCAAGGATGGTTCAACGGATCAATTGTCGCCGGTAATCGGCCTGCTCATTATGGCTGCCGGTGTACTGCTGTTTATTTTGACCGACCCTCCCGCGGCGCTTATTCCGTGGATGGACGACTTGGCGGAAATGGCGGTAGGACCGTTTTTAATGGCGGTGGCGCTTGTTGTATGGTTTTCGCGAGTGAAGGGAGATCAGTCCATGTTTCGATTGGGGCGGTTCACAGCCGCCGTGTTTATTATTGCAATTGGCGGCCTGCTCTTATGGGATCAGGTGAAAGGCCGCAATGACGTAGCCTTATTGGGCAAGTGGTGGCCTGCCGTATTTATTTTGCTCGGGGCCGAGATTATCATTTATAGCATCGTTTACCGGAAAGCGGCGAGAAAGCTGCGATTTGATTTTTCCGGAGCTATCATCGCTATTGTTATATCCGTTGTTGCTTTTACGGTGACCCAATACGCCGAGCTTCCCTTCCGCTGGCTGGACCAGTATGTTGATTTGAACGGTACGCCGGATTACGGCGAAGAGAAGGGCTATAAATTCGTGAAAGAGACGGATACGGTGCCTTTTGACGCTGCGGCCATATCCAAGCTCAAAATCTCCAATCCGAACGGGAAGGTTACGGTCCGAGGCGGCGGCACGGATCACCTCGTAATAGATACCGAAGTATGGGTGGACGTCACCGATGAGCAGGAAGCACAACAGATTGCAGACAATTCGGCCGTGGAAAGAGTGTCGGATGCCGATTCGATGACGATAACGGCGAAAGGCCAGCCATACGGTACGAACGGAAGCCGCAAACCGCGCATTAATATCGTCGTTACGGTTCCGCAGACAACCGTTACCGCCCAGGATCCTGGGGTAAGCACGGACATTCCGTCTACGGATCCGAGCCCGGGGTCGGACTCAAATTCGGATTCGAATTCGAATGCAACGGAGACTCCCTTAGACGAAGCGGAAAAGAATTCCGTTCCCCAAATGGCGGTAACGGTTGATGTCAATAACGGTCCCGTATCCGCAAGCGGATTGAATGCACCCGGCGGAGTCCAGCTGAAGAGCGACAATGGCGATGTTGAAGCCCAGCAGATTGAAGGGCCGCTGGTGATTCACGGTCTGAATGGAGGGATTAAACTCCAGACCGTAACGGGCGCTGCCGATTTATCCACGAAGAACGGTGCGATTACCGTTGATGCGCTAACCGGCAATCTGACTGCCGAAACCTGGAATGGAGCCATGACGCTGAGCGGTATTACCGGGAGCGTGGGGGCGGACACGAAAAACGGCAAGATTGCCATGAAGGAAGTATCCGGAGAGGTGAAAGCATCTACGTTAAACGGCAATATCGAGCTGACTAGCCATACAGTGGGCGGGGATTGGGATTTGGACAGCACGGTTGGGGAGATTAAGCTTCTTGTTCCGGCGGTAGGGGACTATTCCGTATTTGGTTCGGTAACGTTTGGAAGCATTACGACCGATCTGCCGCTTACGGTAAACAAGAAAACCGTTCGAGGAACTATAGGCGCGGGTACTTACCGAATTCAAGTGAATGCGACTAACAGTATTTACATACAGATGAATGAGGCGGGTTGATGAGCGCTTTCATTGACAAACCATTTTGAATGAACGTACAATAGTTCTATCTAGTAAAAGAAAGGCGTGAGGGGAATGGGAGCCAGCGTTACCGAAGCAATTGAGCAATTGAAGATGAATGGCGTCCGTATGACCCCGCAACGTCACGCCATATTGAGTTATTTGATGGGCTCGATGTCACATCCGACAGCCGATGAAATCTATAAGTCGCTGTCTCCGAATTTTCCGAGTATGAGCGTGGCTACGATATATAATAACTTGAGGTTATTTGTCGAAGCGGGTCTAGTTCGAGAATTAACCTACGGTGACGATTCCAGCCGTTTTGACGCGGATTTGTCCGACCATTACCATGCGATTTGCAAAAGCTGCGGCCAGATCGTAGATTTTGAATACCCGCCGCTGCTTGAAGTCGAGCGGGCTGCTTCCAATAAGACCGGTTTTATGGTTGAGGGACACCGTATGGAGATTTACGGAGTATGCTCCAGCTGCAGCGAGACGGCAAGAGCGTAAACGGTAGGTTGTTTATAGTTAAGATGAAATAAGGCGTGCATAGATGCGGTAAATCGCGGATTTGCACGTCTTTTTTTACAGAGAAGCAGCAGTAATAAGGCTGTTAGGGTGACAATTCTTTAAGTTTAAGCTTTCGACGCAAGAATCATCACGAACGGCCTTAACCAGGCCATTTTGGGTGACAATTCTTTTTAGGAGAGTGAGCAATTGGAGACGATGTACACCAGAGCGCCGCGTCGCCGCAAAGGCGGGGGAGCATGGTATACGATGCTATTCCTGTTATTTATCGCAGCAGCGATGGGCGTTTGGTTTATTTACATGAAGTTTATACCGAATCAGCATATTGCGGTTCCTGACTACGGAATGGAACATCCGATAACCTATCAAGGCGAAATCATGGATCAAGGTGCTTTTATACAAAATGATGAAGTCATGCTTCCGATATCCGCTTTGCAAAAGGCGCTTGGACCGGACGAGCCCGTATATTACGAAGCGGAGACCGGTTCCATCATTTTGACAACGACTAATAAAGTATTGCGGCTGAAGACGGATGCTTTGACGGCAGAGCTCAATCAGAAGCCATACGAATTGCATATCGCGGCACAGACCAAGGATGATGCCGTTTATATACCGATTACGCCGCTTGAAGAACTTTACGGCCTCAAGACGGAATACAAGGCCGACTCCGGCATCGTTATTTTACTCCAGGCAGGGGAATCTATTCAGCAAGGAAAAGCTTTGAAATCAAAAGGCAGCGCGATACGGACCAAGACAAGCATCCATTCCCCTATCGCGGAAAAGGTACCGCAAGGCGAGACGGTCCGCATCTGGGGTGAGGAACACGGATGGTTATTCGTGCAAGGTCCGCAAGGACAGCTGGGATATATGCAGAAGTCCAATGTAGAGCTGGCCAGCATAGAAAAGGTTCCTCAAGCAGCCAAGGAAGAGGCTTTCATACCATGGAAAGTACTCGGCAGCAAAATTAATCTCACCTGGGAAGCCGTATACGATAAAAATCCGAATCCGGATTCCATCGGTACGCTAAAAGGGGTTAATGTAGTAAGTCCAACCTGGTTTGAGCTGCAGGATGGACAGGGAACGATTAAAGGCAAGGCGGATCCGGCTTACGTACGTTGGGCGCATGATCAAGGCATGCAGGTTTGGGCTTTATTCAGCAATGGCTTTGAGCCCGATCAAACAACGGAAGCTTTGGCTAAGGCCGATACACGCTTCAAAATGATCCGTCAGCTGCTCGCTTTTGCGCAGACCTATCATCTTCAAGGCATTAATATCGATTTCGAGAACGTACGCACATCCGATAAAGCGAATCTGGTTCAATTCGTAAGAGAGCTAACCCCTCTTCTCCATGAACAGGGACTTGTCGTATCGATTGACGTCACGCCGAAATCCAACAGCGAGTTATGGTCCCTGTTCCTTGACCGTTCGGCGCTTGGGCATACCGTCGATTATATGATGGTAATGGCCTATGACGAGCATTGGGCTTCCAGCCCGGAAGCGGGTTCCGTTGCATCGCTTGGCTGGACGGCAAGCGCGGTCAAACGGATAATCGAAGAAGACGGCGTATCCGCGAACAAAATCATTCTAAGTATGCCGCTATATACCCGGATTTGGACGGAACAAAACGGGAAAGTGACTTCCAAAGCGGTAGGGATGGACAAGGTTAAAGATATTATCGCAAGCAAGAAGCTTACTCCCAAGCTCGACGAGGCTGCAGGACAGAATTACGTGGAGTATAAAGAGAATGGCGCTTTAAACCGGATATGGATTGAGGACGCTTTGTCGATCCAATCCCGTGTGAAGCTAATGCGTGAGCTTGGTCTCGCCGGCGTGGCCACATGGAACCGTTCCTTCCAGACTTCCTCGATCTGGCCCGTCATTGACGAAGCCATTAACAAAAGGCCATAATACTTCCTTATAGATGTAATAAAAGAAGCAGCCCAAGCGATGAGCGCCTGGGCTGCTTCTGTTTTATTCAACCGACGGTTCATGCGTTGCCTGAGCGGGATCAAGCGTAAGCATCGTTTTGCAATACATGCAGCGGTCGGTTTTGCCAAGCATTTTTGTCGGCCGGTGGCATTCGGGACATTCAAGCATGGTGGCGCTTGTCGACATCATGCCTGCCCAGAAATAAACGACGCAACTGATTAAGAGGGAGATCATTCCGAGGACCATAAAGATCGCCGCGAAGATTTTGCCGGCGTGCCCCCACCAGACGATTCCGCCTGTCCCGATGATCATTACTCCCATGCCAACTAGCGTAAAGACGAGGCCCCACAAACGGAATTCATTGATTTTTGCCGATTTGAAAAAAATCTTATTCACTATTCCATTCCTCTCCATGACGATTGACGTATGTAAGGTTAACGGTTTTTCGTTTGCAAGCAGGAAACCGCCACACTTTGTCGAAAAAGATAGTACTATACAGATAATTATTATAGCTTAATCTAAATGGATTAGCTATACGGAGGCCGAAGTGAATACGAAACAGTATTTTATTGAAACGTATCGTTCGCAACTGGATGTAGTGGGTCTGGTGGCAATCGAGAATCCGTATCCTTATAATCCCGTGATTGAAGGATTGGACGTTTTAGTTCTTGTTGTGCGAGAGAGTGGGGCTAATGAAACAACCGAGCATGTTTGCCAGCTTGGCAGAAGGATTATGGTTCGTACGGTTGACACCGGTCGTTTGGAGCAATGGATAGCTGGCGGAAGCGGCAGCGTGATCCAATGGATGGTTCGGGGGGAGATATTGATGGAACGCGACAATTACTTGACGAATATTCGTGAGCGATTGATGTTATTTCCAGATATCATGCGGGAACAGAAGCGCTTCGCCGAGTTTTCCGGATTCCTGCGCACCTATCTGCAAGCGAAGCAGGATCTTGAGGACAATCATATTTTGGATGCGCACAGTCATGTCATGGCGGCACTTCATCACTGGGCACACATCGTACTTATAGAAGAAGGGCATCATCCGGAGCTCACGGTTTGGAAGCAAATCCGCAGAGTGCATCCGGGAGTCTACAAGCTGTACGAGGAATTGACGGCAAGTCCGGAATCTTTGGAACAGCGTGTTCGGCTTGTTATGCTTGCTTGCGAATTTACGGTAATGAACAAAATGAAATCCTGCTGCTCTTTATTGTTCGAGGCCATCAGCAGCAGACAGGAACCGTGGACCATATGCGAGCTGCAGAACTATCCGCCGATTCAGGAGCTGCATATTGATCTTTCTCTGATTGTTCAGAATCTGGTCAAACGAGCTTACGTCCGTGAGGTAGCGGTTATGCCGGCGAACGGAGATCCGGATGTGATGGAACTAAAGTATTTGTTAACGGCCATCTGATAAAAACAGCATAAAATACCCGTTGCTTTTGAACGGGTATTTTATTTTTGAAAAAGGTTGACTTACTATTTGGCCCTATGGTACATTAATACTCGCCGCTTTTGAGGCAGGTCAAAAAAGTCCAAATCGACAGCTGAAAAAAATGTCGAAAGACGAAAAAAAAGTGCTTGCAATCATCTAGGCGACTGTGATATATTATAAAAGTCGCCGCTGAGAGAAACGGCGAAGAACGAAAAACAAATTGTTCTTTGAAAACTGAACAACGAGCGAAACTGCCCCGTTAGAAATAACGGAAAAGCGATTTTTTTAAAAGAATGAGCAAGTCAAACACTTTAATGGAGAGT
>NZ_NMOK02000010.1:0-241 GCF_003399985.2 Paenibacillus sp. ATY16
TTTTCTTTGTGATAGGTATTGTACTTTACAAGTGCTCGTTGTTCTTCAGACTCTAGGTAAGCATAATTTTCTTCGCTGCCATAACCTGCATCTGCGATGATGGTTCCCGGCAATTGACCAAATGAGGCTTTCACTTTGTCCAGGTGCGGCTTGAGACAACGTGTATCTGTTGGACGTTGATGGATGCTGTAACTGAGAATGAATTGATCTTCGGTTCCAATCTGCACGTTATATCCCGGCT
>NZ_NMOK02000011.1:0-2383 GCF_003399985.2 Paenibacillus sp. ATY16
ATCCCTACTACACAAACTTCTTGACGCTACCACGAAGTGCAGGATTTTTCGCTAAATTGAGCTTTTATAGATCGTTTTTGCCTCCTTATCCTGCATAATGTGCAGGATAAGATTGGCTATTAAGCTAAATAGCGTTTTTATGCTGTAAATAGTGCAATGTAATTGGCAATATACAAAAAAGCAGCCCGCATGGGCTGCTTTTTTGTATCTATTAAAACGCCGGAAGCGCGATATCGCTGTAATTGTCTTCGAGGAATTTCTTTACTTCAGGGCCGGTCATCCGCTCTGCCAGCTTTTGAATCGCCGGGGAGTTTACGTTGTCCTCGCGTGCGACCAAAGTAATCACGAAGTCGGATTCGCTGCCTTCTTTGATTAAAGCGTCCTTCTTAGGCGTCAGGCCAAGCGGCTTCGCGTAAGCCGGCGTCATGAGCACCATGTCTACGTCATCGATGACGCGGGCCAGCATAAGCAGGTCCACTTCTTTGAATTTATACTTATGCGGATTGTCTACGATATCCGCCTGCGTGGCTTTAATCCCAACTCCTTCTTTCAGCTTAAGCAGGCCGTTGTTCTCCATCATAACAAGCGAGCGTCCGATATTGGACGGATCGTTGGCAATCGCGATGGTTGCGCCATCCGGCAGATCCTCGATTTTTTTATACTTTTTCGAGTAGCCGCCGTATACCGCATTGTAGATCGCTTTAACCGGTACCAGGTTAGCCTTGTTGGTTGCGTTGAAGTCGTTCATGTACGGAACGTGCTGGAAGAAGTTCGCGTCAACCTCTTTATGCTGAAGAGCCGTGTTCGGCTGCACGTTATCCGACAACGTTACAATCTCCAGATTAATGCCGTCCTGCTTCAAGAGCGGCTTCACCAGCTCCAGAATCTCGCTCATCGGCGGGATGAGAACCGCTACCTTCAGGTTCACTTCCTGTCCGGCTTTTCCTTCGTTTGTTGCCTGATTGTCCTGCTTGTCTGGCTTATTATTTTGACCGCATCCCGCGACAATCGCCACAAGGAGTGCGAGCATGACGAGCCCGATTAATTTACTTCTCACGATCCATTCCTCCCGTTTATATCCGGCTAGCTTTATTATCTCTCTCTGCCCTATTTGGCAGTCAGCCGCCTGTAAGACCCAAGTCTAAGCGAGTCCTATTCATAAATCAATCTAGAGATTCGCTCGCACTGTTCGCAATTCGGAATATGAAATATAATATAGAAAATAGAGATTCGAACGGCTTGGAATGGAGGAACCTGCTATGTCATTTACTGCACAAGAACTTGAATTAATAAATCGCCAGCTCCCTGTTTGGGTAGAGGCGAGTAAAGTCCGTTCCGCCTATGGCAAGACAGCCTCCTATATTCCGGAGCTGGCCAAAGCTCCGCAGCATGCGCTTGGCATCCATATGATCGATACAAGCGGGCAAGCTGTTTCGGCCGGCGATTGCGGCCTGGCTTTTACGATGCAAAGCATCTCTAAGGTGTTTACGCTTATTCTCGCCCTGATGGACAACGGGGAAGAAGCCGTCTTTCAAAAGGTCGGCATGGAGCCGACCGGAGACAACTTCAATTCCATGCTAAAGCTGGAGCTTGTCCGTCCCGGCATCCCGTTCAATCCGCTGATCAACGCCGGCGCTATCGCCATTTCTTCCTTGATCCACGGCCGGAATTCGGCTGAGAAGTCCTCACGCATTCTCTCCTTCTTCCAGTCGCTTGCAAGCAACGATACGTTAACGTACGACATGGACGTATACAAATCCGAATCGGATACCGCCAATTTGAACCGTTCAATGGCTTATCTGCTGAAGGACAACGGCGTCCTGGAAGGACAAGTCGAGGACGTGCTGGACGTCTATTTCCGTCACTGCTCGGTTCAGGTTACCTGCAGCGACTTGGCCCGAATGGCCCTTGTCCTTGCGAACAACGGCACCGATCCGGTAACAGGCATCTCCCTTATCCCCCGCCGGTATGTGCAGATCGCGAAGACCTTTATGATCACCTGCGGGATGTACAACGCATCCGGCGAATTCGCCATCCAGGTAGGGCTTCCCGCAAAAAGCGGCGTGTCCGGCGGAATCCTGACGATGGTGCCGGGAAGGCTTGGCATCGGGGTAATTGGTCCGGCTCTTAACTCCAAAGGCAACAGCATCGCGGGAGTCCATCTTCTTGAGACCCTTTCGCGCGAACTGGATTGGAGTTTGTTCTAGAATTATGAGAGAAGTTCCAAGCCCCATAAGACCCTACGAGGGTCTTATGGGGCTCTTTAAGGCTGTTACTTTAATTGATAAGACCCTGATGGGGTCTTATACTCAACCACAATGCGTATTTTCACCGGTTATTCTGCGTTTCGCGGTAGCGTCAAGAAGTTTGTGTAGTAGGGATT
>NZ_NMOK02000012.1:0-262 GCF_003399985.2 Paenibacillus sp. ATY16
AGTAGTCGCCGCTCGTTGTCAGTTTTGAAAGAGCAATTAGGTAACACTAATTCCTTTCAAACTTGCACCTTGAAAACTGGATAGCGAAAGAATGAAACATCCTTAAGCAATTATTGAACGTGTGCGAAGGTTGTTTCGAGTCGAGTGCGACTTTTGCGCGTTTATTTCAACCATTAGTTATCTAATCAAGAAATAAACCGCAAGGAGCAATCGGCCGAAACAACCGGAGCATTAGGTTAAGCTAATAAGAGCGCACGGAGGA
>NZ_NMOK02000013.1:0-79863 GCF_003399985.2 Paenibacillus sp. ATY16
ATCGTCATTTTCATGACTTATGGGACACCCCCATCTTGTTTTTTTCAGGAACAATGATAACAAGAGTTCACACATGCAAATACAATTATTCAAATAAAATATACATGTTCCGTATGCGGGAACATATTGGCATCGGATCTGGTCTGTTGGAATCTGCAGAAACCTTGATTTGACGGGCTTTATGACAATTGGCTTCCGATCTGCTAGGCTGCTTTATGATGGTTTCTGTTGATGTTTTACATCAATTTTACATCAACAACCAATCCTCATTATCACAAGTGAAGCAGATAGGCAACTGTTCAATCGACAATTTAATCCTCACGATGGAGTTTCACACGATGAATTTATGCGACTTTTGAAGGCACACAGAATTCCGGTCGCCGTTCCCCTTCCCCAATTGTCTGCTCATTGTGACCAATTGTATCCGGTGCGAGCGTGGTCAACCATTGGGCATTCCGGAAGGGCCCAAAATCACCGGTGATCTCACCACCGCGATAGCAGTACATCGGTTATCGATAATTAATCGTGAAATTCAAATCTGGTATCAGTTTCGATACAAGAGCATAAAAGAGCAGGTCGCCCTGAAGGATTATTAAGTTTGGGGTGACTTGCTCTTTTATTGTCGTTATACCGCTGTTTCAAAAATTTTCTTTTGAGCATTGAGATATCGTTGTAGATTAAGAATTGTGCCATCTGATTTTTGTGAATTAAGTTCATCTTCTGTAAGCTCGATAGAATTGTCTTTCGCCAGTTTTTCTGTATACTCAAAAATTCGATGTACAAGAACATCTAAATCCTCAGTTGAGAGCTGAATACTGATTTTCACATAGTCTTTATGTTCCTTCAATTTTTCTAAGCAAGTCATCATATCATTTATCAAATCTACACTAAGATTACCTTTACGGATTCCGTTTATATAGGTCTTCAATGATACTCTAAATTTTGTTATTACTTCTGGCTCGTGATTTTTTATTTTTTTGTAAATGCCATATCCTGTAGCGGCTATACCAGTGCTAATTCCTAAAATAATGAGAGCCTTTTTATTGTTTTTTGCGAACTGAATTGCTTTAACACCTAAGCCCTGAGCCTGTTGAGCAACATTCCTACGAACTGGCTTGAGATGCATTACTATTTGGCCCTTTTTTGGCCCTGTTGCATAACGGATAACACTTCCGATTCTTCTGTAGTCTCCTGCGAGAATTTTCGTCAAGATACATCTGGCAAATAATAAGCGTCTTGTACTATTCCCATCTCATACCCCTCCTCTCAACCCTTTCAGTCTATTTTACTCTATGTTTAATACTCTGTTGATTTATGTCCAGAATAAGGCCACACTTTCAAAAGGCGGCGAACATAATACTATCGTTCCTCCGATAACTTGATTCAATATTTCTCTTTTTGTTCAATGAGAAACAAGTTGCCGATTAAATGTCGGCAGCTGTCTTGCTGTTGGGCTATCATTCCTCGTTATAGGAGGTGTTCACACGGTTGGACCAATGATGCAACACAATGAAGAGTTCAAGAAGAGAGCCGTAAAGTACGTTCAAGTACGGTCATACAGATTGGTGAGGAGCTGGGAGTTTCCGCGATAAGCTGTATCGGTTAGTATCTTGCTTTGTTAAACATCACTGAAACAACTCCATTTGAATCCTCTCTCCACCAATCCTGTCCATTGATTCCGGAGCATGATCACGGAAGTAAGCTTGTTGAACCTGCTGCTGGGCATCGACGATTTGCTTGCCTCCTCCGCCAGCCGCTGCACGCAAGCGACAGCTATACACAATAGGAAAATAGTCCTGAAGGAATTTACCTTCCACATGCGCGGTTAAAGCGATCATTTGGAAACCTAATTGCTCGGCGATATAGAAAACAGGGCTGAGGACATGGTCACTCGATGCCTTGCCGAACGGATTGTCCAGAATGACCGCACGGTGACGCTTCATCTGACTATGAATATGCTGGCGCTTTTCGGCCACATAATTCAGAATCCCAAGGAACAAGGTCATGTTCTTGCTCCACTTCTCTCCGCCTGACCAGCGGTTAGATTCCTCCCATGAATAAGTAGCCCCCGTCACCTGTTGGTCGTTATTCACCTTACGGCAACTGATACGAATAGCCGCACCCTGCTGGAATACCTTCTGCAGCAATTGCTTAGCATCCAACCACTTCTCTAAATCCTTTCGAATGGCAGCCGATTGCTCAGTTCCATCCACATCCCGATACTTGACGTGCTCCAGCTGCGAGATGATCCATTCGATATAGCTGCGAATTCGCTCCTTGCCCTCCTGCTCCTCCCAATCTGGAACATGAAAAACATAAATCTCCTTATTACCGTTGTCGGTTCGAACCCGGGTCCTCTTGGGCAACTCACGAAGCTCTTGTGCAATCTGCCTTAAGTGGGCTTGCATATGCGTGATAAACTGCTGAAGCTTCTGATCCTCCGTCTGCATTCGCAGCTCAGCGATTTGATTGGCCTTCAGAATACTTGCTCCCATCATCGCCTCGAACTCCTGCAGTTCCGCATAATTGTCCTTTACTTCTACGCCGCGCTCGGCCATCTCCCGCAGCTTTACATCATGAACCTGCCGCTGACAAAATTCCCGGAATCGCTGACGCCTAGAAGCAACTTGCTCCCGCTCCTTCCTGATAGTATCCCGCTGCTGTTCCAAACGCCTAATCACGTCCTGACTACCGACCTCTAGACGGTATGCAATCTCTTGCATAGACTCCACATCCGAATCAGACAGCTTTAGAAGAGGATCATCCAGCTTATGCACCCGGACATAGCTGTTCCACAGTTGCATCACTCGGCGCATCTCGTTCAATCTTCGTTCCACAACATGATGAAGTCGATCAAGTTCTTTACGGACTTCATCCTGTTGCCTTCGTTCGTTGGCTTGCCTCTCGCGCACGCGGCTGAGCGGCTCCAAGAACAACACTAACCGCTCGTTATCAAATTCCTTCGCATACTGCTCCTGTTGGAGGCGGAGCTTAACCTCCTGTTCGGTAAATTCGCGTTCCTTCCGACTCCATACCTCACGGACAAACTGAACCTTCTTCTCCAGTGTACGAAGCTCTGCCAAAGCAGTCTTTAGCTTTGACTCTACATACAGCGGAAGCTCCAGTTCCGTATCTAGACCGTCATGTTCAGCCGTCAGGCGATCCATTTGCCGAGAAGCCTCCGTCTGTCTGTCCCGTTGATATCCGAGTGCTGTCTCCAGCTCAGACCGCTCCTTCATAATGTGGTGCCGCTGTAGATAAATTCCCTTACGTTCTTCTCGTAGCTGTACGAGCGATTCCTCCGTGAGTAACGGCAAACAATCCTGAACCGCTTGATACAACTCATCCGCTCGAAGTAGTTGTAGTTTCCCCTGAAAATCAGCACGGTGACCCTCTTGCAGCTTCTGCTTCTGTTTAAGTACCTCCAAACGCTCATTCCATCTGTTCAATAATCGTTCGGCTTTGTTAAGAGCCTCCCGAACTAACTGCAAATCCTCCACGATCCTCGCTAATTTCTCGGAAAGATGCATGTAGAGCTGCCCTTGCTCCAGCTGATACTCTACATGCTGCTGGCGTTGAGCAAGCAATTGTTGGGCCTCCCCCAGCCTATCCTTCTTTTTATCCAGCTGCTGAAACTCCTGCTCGATAGCTGTAAGCTTCTGCTCCAGGCTCTTAAGTACATCCAGTCGATCGGCATAGGCCTGTTCTCGCTCATGAACGACCGTCAAGGAATAGTCACGGAAGAATCCTTCCGCAAGCTTCTGTACATCTCGCCAAGCCTCAAGTTGACTTTCCTTCTCCCGTCTGTTCTCCTCGGCAGCCTTCGCCTCCCGGACGATCTCCTGCTTCCATTCCTTGAACCTGTCCATATTATGAAGGGTTGTCCAATGGGCCGGTTCCACCCAAGCTCCATCCACCTCCGTAACGACTCCGCTCACCGGACTGCCGCTCACTAATGCCTTCGCTTCCTGTGTCGACAGGATGCGGATCGGATATTGCAGTTGATCCGATGCCTCGGCAAGTTTGCGCACAAGAAGCGGCTTCTCCTGAGAAGTCGTCACAAGCGTCACAGCCCATAACAGCTTGTCATCGGACGAATCCGGGACGACTGAAACATATTGTATCCCAGTCTCCAGAAGCGAGAATTGGTTGCTCCATAGCTCGGCTAATCTAGCGACTTGAGGATCTGCGAAAAACTGCTCCTGCTCTTCATAATCATCCACGTACCGGAATGCCAGCCGTTCCTTGTGCAGCAGTAGCTGCTTCTGCTTCATTCTGAGCACTAACCCGTCCGCCAACTTCTCACGAATCGAATCCATCTTGTCATGTACAGAAGCCATCCGCTCCCAAGAGGGATGCAAATTCGTCAAAGCCATCTTTAACTTTTGATGCTCCTGCTCGTAGCGATCCCGCCAAGCTTGATGCTCAGTCAACTCCTGTTTGATTCTGAGTTGATCTGAGGACACAGCTTTTCTTTCTTGTTGCAGCTCACCTTTGTTACGATCTAGCTCCTGCAACGCCCTCGTTTGCTCCAACCCCTGCTGCTCAAATTGCTGCTGTTCAGAGAACCACACAGGCATCTGCCGCTCTACGGTTTGCGAGGACAGCTGGGACAAGATTCTTCGTGCAATCCCACTTTGCTGCTCTTGTATCATCTGAATCTGTGTGTCCAAGTCTCTAACCCGAAGCAACTGCACCTCTCGCTCCTTAACAGCGGCATCCCGTTCGCGAATACTGTCATTTCTCTGATCCGACAACGCATCGAGTCCTCTCTGCACCTCCTGCATAAGTTCAGACAGACGCTTTTCTTCCCGGTCAAAATATGCTTTGAGTTTACGACCGCTAAGCTCCCACGCCTGCTGAAGCTCCTCCTCATCTTGCGACTGGGCCACCTTAGCCAGCTCCTGCTGCAGATAAGCAATCCGCTGCTCCGCTTCCCGAAGCTTCTCACGTTGCTCCGCATATTCTAGAGAGCGGTAGTAACGTGCCGCGGCTAATTCTTGTTCCTCCAGTTGCTCTTTTTCAGCTCCAATTGACTGCAGTTCAGTCTCCAATACCCCTGCCTTCAGTCTCTCGTCTGCGATTGTAAGGGCTACCTCCCTTTTACGCCAATCCTTGAACTTCTGCTCCCATTCCTCCAACTGTGTTTGAAGCCGAGTCTGCTCTGCCTGCTGCTCCTGCTCTACGTTCATCGCCACATGGAGATATGCCTTGGCTTCCTTCCTCAGCGATTCGTACTGGAGCCGCTCTCGATGAAGCTTCTCGTATCCGGCTACATACTTGTGCAACTCCGCAAGAATACGCCGATTTTCCTCAATTTTTTCCTTCAGCTCTTTATACTGCTTGAAGCCCTCCCGCTGCACCTGGAACAAATCTGCAAAAGCACCCTGCTTGAAACCTTCCATCGATTCTTCTATCGTCGGTATAAGCAGCCGGTCTACCAATTGGGATGAAGTTTTACATTCATCGAAAAACGCCTCAACCCCACCTTCGCTGGAATTGACCTTTACAATCGCCTCCCATTCCGACTGGATGATATGAAAATGTTCTTCGATATATTGATGAAACCCGGAAATGGTATCAAAGGTTTTGGCCACTAGTGGATATTTCGACTGCATCGATTGATAATACTCCTGAATCTCGCCTTTCTCCGTTACCCTGAGCTTCCCGCCGCCCATCTCTTTCGTAAAAGGTAGAAGTCCCAGCCGATGGTCGTCATTTTCGGAATACTCATACACGTAACGCAACGAGTCCAGTCCGGTCGCGCTCATAAATAAACTCACGCATGTAACCGCGTATCTGCGCCGGGGTTTATCCGCCAATATCCACTCAATCGCCACATGGGCCGGACCATTCTCAAGTGAGAGCGTATCCTTCATTTTCCGTCCCGCTACCTCACTGTGAGGCAACACGGCCTGAATCGCGGTTTGAATGAATACCGTCTTCCCGCCCCCGTTCTCCAGAACAATCGCTCCGTTATGACCGTCAAAATAAAAAGTAGAATCATTGTAGCGCTTGGCTCCGCCCTCATAGACCACATTCGTAAATCGGATTTTCGATATGACAGGCATCGGATTAAGTCTCCTCCTTTCGTTTGGGCTCAAGACCATATAAAAATTCCAAAATGCCACGATTATATTCTCTTTCCATAAAATAGCGTTGCACGATCATTTTTGTTTTCTCAGTCAAATCCAATTCATCGGGTCCAACCTGCTTGACTAGCTCCTGATCGAGCATGAATCTCCGGACCATATCAAGAAAGCTTACCCGGCTGATGGTAGCACCGCTCTGCCGCTTGGCCGTCTCCTTAACATCATCCATCGCATCCCACTTTTCAATAATGTCTACCCAATGGTAGGAGTACTCTTGACTAAGTGCCTTTAATTCTTCTGCTGAATGCTCCTTTAGCCCGTTGATCCGTTGCTGAACCAAATCCATCCATTCTTCCATCTGAAGAAAATTCCTCGTCGCTTCCGTAGTCTGATAACTATCGTAAAACGCACCGATTAACACAATAATGGCCACATACATCAAGTACAAATCAGCATTCACCGCATTGCCGCGCAGATACATCCGCTTAAGTGATTCATTCGTAATATGGAAAGGAGACAGCCTAGCTAGCGGAACCAGCATCAAGCGGTCACCCGCTCCCATCACGACGCAGTCCACTTCAGCGGCAAACTGATCCAAAAGTCCGCGGACGTGGTCGTCCGCCTCCACCTGTAGCAGACTTTCCTTATCGGCAACTCCGCTTCTGGCCAACTGTGCGTAGATGCTGAAAGCCTTTATAACCTCATCACCGGTGTAATTCATCCTGATCCCCTCCCAACCGAATGATAAGTTCTTGAATGGAATACCGCTCATTGCCCCTAAGAATGCCCTCCGTCTCCTGAACCGTCAGCGTTCTCCCCTGCAGTTGAGATCGGATCGCCTCATAGAGACTTTGGTCTGATTCGTCGGCTTCCTCTTCAACCAAAACCGGTCGAATCGGGCTGCGTTGATGCAAAATAATCCAACAATCGTAGAAATCTCGTTCCTTCTTGAGATCAGCAGCTTCGTCCTGATCCAAATACGCTATAAATTCACTCAAACGGACCTCATCACGATTTAACTTCTCATAACAACGGAGAAGAGCTTCCACCAACTGGACAAAACGCTCTTTTCGCTTCCGCATGTAAGAAGAATCCTCCGCTTCCTCATCCAGAGCAAGAAGACTTTCCTCAATAACAGACCCATCATCTTGACCCGAAAGCTGTTGTTTGGCAAATACCGTAATAGGCGACCATATCCTGACTTGTTCCAGCTGCAGGAACGGGGCTACAACTCCCTTCATTGCCTCAAATGGCAAAGGAGTGCCGAATATGAATGATGCAATATCTTGCTCAAAGTTAAACGCATTCATCCCAGTATAATAGAGCGACTCCTTGGCTGCGCGAAGAGCGCTACTCTCCAGTTCCATACTTTGCTGCAACAGCCGTGTATGCTCGTTGTGGACTTTTTCTAATTCGTTACTGATGCGTACTATGAGCTCATAAGGCCGCCTGTTTTTCATAAGTTCCCGTTCGGCGTAAATACGATCCTTCGTTTCCTTTACAAAATCTCTGAGCTCGTTAAATTCTTCATTTTCACGTTTCAGCCTGAGGTAAATATCCTCTAACAGAGAGCGGTACCGTGCAAATGTTTCTTCAGAGACAATGCTTCGCTTAATTTCATGCTCCAAGGCGACAATCCTCTCCTGCAGCGTTTCCACATCAATCATCATCTCGTCAATTTGACGTAATGCTCCCTGGAATTCTCCTTTTTCTAACTGCTTGCGCAACAAAAGCTGATGGATAGACAACTGAAACTCCAAGTAAAACTCCTTAGTTGCAAATACAAGCTCCAAACCATCCTCGTCCAGTGCGTAATACTGGGTATTGGTCGCCACATCATACGAATCGGTACGCAGAATTGACGTATAATGAATCCCTTCTTGCCCCGTTCCCAAATGGAAAAAAGGAAACTCCCGCTTCCGTCCGGAGGACGGACGAAATACATGAATAATCCTTCGACCGATATCTTCCAGCTCCTCTTGGTCGAGATTGTACTTGTCCTCCAACACAGCGGTCAGAAAATCGACCAGATCCTTCACACTGGTCTTCCTACTTCGCATTAGCTTTTTCTCAAAGAAAAACAGCAGAGTCAACAGTCCCAGCTCCATCATCGCCACTTGTTTCCCGCCGTGGTCAGTTTTCCTTTGCCGGCTCAGCTCGAATAGCGGATCGAACAGTGCAAGCTTGCCCATTCGCTCTTGGAAGCCGGATAGTATGTCATTCAATTCGATTGGCATCCCTTTTGACTCCATATGGCTTCCCTCCCGATTCGAATCAATTCCTCACTTTTCAAAATTTCTTGCGGGATATAGCACCCATCGCTCAGCATGGCGATGATCTGATTTGATTCCTCATTGTTAAAACACCTTGTAAAGGCATGTAAAGCCTCTTCATTCAATCGGTGATTTTGCTTTCCTCTAGCTGGAGGCTTTTGCAAGCATGCCTGGTAAAAGGGCAGCGCCAGCTTTACCTCGAATTTCACATGAAGGTCGTACCAGATTAAAATTCCTTCCAAATCGAGATCTCCAAAATAGTAAAGTTCATGTTCCGCGCTTTGAACTGGGTACTGCAGACTGAGCATTCCAAGATTTCCTACAATTTTTCGGCCATAGCCTAAAATCAAGGAGGAGAAGTCCATCCCCGGAAGCTCAGGCACAAGCCCTTGGAATGTCGACTTGTTCTCCACGATGAGATGCAAGTGGTTCTTGCTGGCAAATCCGACGGAAGGATTGACCGCTAACATCAAGGGATCGCTAACAGGGACAATCTGGAGCTGCTCCCAGATGCCCAGACGCTCCAACAAGGCTTGTCCTCCGTGATCTGTAATCCACTTTTCGTTCCGGACAAGCTCATAGCTGCGTTCGGGTGCCGGTGCTTGCCGTGTTGGCCGTGATCCCCGCTTTAAATACGCGTCGATCTGTTTAATATAAGGCAGGTCCGCACGCCATTTGTCCGGACTGAGGCTATAATAGTCATCCAGACTAATGTCAGGGTGCAGTCTCGTGCTCCACTGATGTAGTTCTCGAACATACTCTCCTTGCAGCAGTCGCTTATGTATGCGGTAGTGGTAGGCCAAAGAAAGCGGTTTTCCGTTCCGGCCGTGTGACTTGACCGCTCCAAGACTCCCCTCATTTTCGAGCTCCAAAACGATCCCGGCGAATGTTTCATATTCAATCTGCTCGCCTTGGAACGCTCGCTCAAGGTCTGAGAGGCCAATCGTTATCTTGGGAAATGTGCATAAAAAGTCTATCAGTTTTTGTTTGTATCGCATCTCTGCCAGCCACCGTTTCAATAAACGTCATAGGATAAGGGTACTACATTTTCCCCTCCTTAGACTATGCATCCATCTTTACCATGATTATCCACTGGTGATGTGTTCTTTTTTAAGGATCAAGCAGGCCAATTCCTGATTTTGGCCCCGTAAATCAATAGTTAATTCACTAATATTCTCTCATACCGTAAAATTTCAATTAGCTTATTTACTAACTCAGAGCTGGAATTGCCCGGGTTAAATGAATAAGCCCCCATCTGATGACGTTGTCGATATTCATCTCCAAATAGATGTTGATTCTCTTGTCCTGGTGCAGGAGTAACAATATAAACTTCTTCTACTGGCCAACTGCCATCGGATCTACTAAGAATACCGTCCCTGTATTTATGCATCTCCCCAAGAGCCATCGGCAGATTATGATCGAGACGATATTTGGGATCAAAAATATACAATTTCCCATTAGCCTCCAATACAATATCCGGCTTCATACCATGGGTATAAGTATAGAAGTCAATAGTCGCACTGGTAAACCATCTCTGGTAGGCTAACGTTGCACCGCCAATTAGTTTGATTCGACTCTCTTTCCGCTCAGACAAATTGAGGACATGGCCATCCTGCTCCAAGGAAAATAACTCCGATGTATCCGATACAGCCCCGTTCTCCCTAAGAATCTTGGCCATTTGCATAAACACCCAAATTTCGTATAGATGGTAAGTATCCTTAAGCGGAATGGAGTTTTTAAATCCAATTGAATAATCATTGAACTGGTACAGCTGATGAAACCAGGAAAACCAGTTGCGATAGATCGGATGTTTGCGAAAAACTTGTGAGATGACAATAGGGCCAGTAAGTGGCTTTATTTGCTTCAGAAAAAATGAACGAAGCCAGTAATTGACCCTATCCAAATAATATTCCGCCTTCGATTGTATAGCGACTTTATCTATGGTTTGATATTTACGCAGCAAGTGTTGCAATTCCCGAAGCTGTCTTAGCATGACCTGATTTTCATACACATTAAATGTGTCTTCACGTACTGCCGTCCACAGCAAATCAGGCACCGGAATCTCCTGACTCATTCCATTACCTGCATGACGCTCGGACCAAGCAAGAAGTGACGGTGTAACATGCTGGATATTCTCTCTGCGGATCCATTGATCCGTTGCCTTTAATCTACGCAGCGGCTCCGATTGAATCTCTTGAAACAATCGTTGCAGTCGATGAAAAGAGCGATCTATATAATCCCATTGAGCAAGGGATAACTTTCTTGCAAAACCGCTGTTATCAAACTTTAGGTGTGCTCCACAATGTTGAAAACAGGCAGCTGCTTCAGTCAGAATATCTTTAACCATCTGCTCATAATCGTTCTCCGACAGCTTCCGTTGATCCGCATACAAGTATACTTGTACCGATGTATTCTCCTCATGCTGTATGGTGAATGTTACTGTACCTGACTGGAAAGGTGTCGTCCATTCACCTTCCCAACCGAAGTCGGTCCGTACCATCGACAATGGCATATTGTTTAGCAGCAGCCTAAACGATGCATGATACGATTGTCTCCAGCGATAGGTCCTCGCTTCCTCAAAACGCATATTTTCAATTGAAGTCCACCGCTGTGTATCCGGGCAGTAGAAATAGAGACTATCTCCAGAACTGGGCTGCGCCATATCGATCCAGTTCCCCCTTCATACGCCTCAAATGGCCATAGGATTGTGAATGGTTTCCAAACAATGAGCTTGTCCAATCAATTAGAGATTCGAGCAATGATTCAATACGCTCATCTCCTCGAATCTTAGGCAGCACTTTCTCCGCTATGACTCGATCAAAAGCATCATTCTTGTCCATTCGAATATCTTGATCCAGCTCTGCGTTTGCATAAAGCTTGCGCAGCATCTCATTCATCGTTCGATAGCCGAAATGAAGATCATATCGACTTAAGCTGAAATGGAGTTGTTCCAAATGTCCCCACTCCTCATGCAAGACAGCCTTATACTTGGACTCGACATTCTCCCAGAATTGATCCAAATCCACATCCGATAAAGTCATAACGAAAGCTCTGTCCAGTACCTTATCAGAAATACTATGGGTTGTTTCGTCTACATTGATCGTTCCTATGACATAGAGGTTGTGAGGGATATGCAGCTCCTGTGGAACATCTGTAATTTGGCTTTCTGTGTGCAGACGAATTGGTTGCCTTGATTCAATTGCACTTAGATAATCGCTTAGATAGTACTCAACACGAGCCAGGTTCATTTCATCTAGAACAACAAACATCGGCTTCCCTTCCTCGATCGCTTGGAGAACGGCATTTAGAAAAGGCGTGCGGACATATCTCTTCTCCAGAGCACTGTAATAGCCGAATAAAGAAGTAGAATCCGTCCAATCCGGTCGAACCGGAATAACCTTCAAGTATGGATTTAGTGCATCATATGTTTTTCCATAAACAGCATTGGCATAAAGCAGGCATAACCTTGTTTTACCTGTACCGGAAATACCGTTCAAAATGACAAAATGCTTATCCTCCAAACTGACCAAGTTCAGATGGAAATCCCGAATGATAGAATTGGAGTAAGTAAATGGGCTTTCGTGAACGTTGGAAAGGATTTTAGAAAGATTGAAATCGTGTTGGAAGACTTCATCTATTTGAAACTCTTCTGAGTCTTGTCCTTCATTCTCTGGCGCTGTGAAATCATCCGACTGATCTTTAGGCAGCGTTATTTGTTTAATGGTATCAGCGAAGAGCGCCGCAGCTGTTATCAGGCGCTTCTTTATTTCCGTTATTGGCTCAATAAATTGTTGCTGCTGATTGTCCCATGTACCAATCTTAAATGAAGTACCATCCATTTCAAAACCATGCTTGACCAGCTCAGCAACAGCTCTCTCACCATAATCCTTATTCTTGCTGGGTGACTGATTCTCACCACGAAACCTAAAACTTTTTAAAACCGTCCAGTTTACTTTACCGTCTCCATGCAAGTTTCTCATATTATAGTAGAGATATGATTTGCCGTTAATGAAAACACCAATGAATTCATGTGGATCCCGGGAATATTGATCAAGCATGCCATCCGTCACAAGCTGCCCTTTATTATAAATATTGAACTTTTGTCTACGATGATTAGTTTTTATGGTATTAACCTGATCGAACTTAACCAGATATTCTTTGTTGTGGAGTTTTAATGCGATATCTTCCTGAGTGTTAAAGTGTTCAAAAATCGATAATGACAGCGCTTGAGTTTCCGCATGATTACGAATGAATAACCGTATTGGTTCAAGCTCATTCCATGTCTTCCATATAAGATCAACTAAATCTTGTGCGGATGGTAACTCGTTAAAATCGATTACTGTCCCAAAATAGATCGACGGCTTTCTTTTATCACTAACAGCTTGGCTAATATAAGGAACTAACTCCTCTTTCCTTAAGGAAACCTCTTCTTTATCAATGGCATAAATAATAACCTCATCACTAAGGGAGTTCAGAATACTATTAAATGCCTCAGTATTTCGTAGATTCCGCACAGCTTCCCAGAATGGGTGGAACGGACTTGAAATAACAATTTTAAAGGTTCGGTCTAGTCCATTAAAAGCAAGCATTAAAGCGGAATAATCTGATTGGAAATATCTCTTATCAATCAATTCAACAAAGGCTTTCTTTCCGATATCAGAGTTAGCTTTGCTTTCGGCATATTTGGGATTACGTGCATCATGCATCGTTGTTCGTAGTGTAGATTCGTAAGTATGTACATAATAATCAATTAAATCCGGCGCTTGATTTGCATATTTGGTTTTAAAGGAATCAAGCAGTTGACGAAGTACCGGCTGGACTACATCAAGCACTCGTTCACAGCGCAACGAGGTTTCGGGAATTGATAAAGCTTCTTTAATTTGATCAATGTTCATGGGAGCCTCCTTGGGAAGTGATTTGTATATTTACCGCTAGTATAAATCATTCACTTGACATGAGAGTGTCAGGAAACGTTTGTTCCATAGAAAAATCCCCAATGTAGGGGATTCTTTATATTTCGTTAATTCTTTCTCGTCGAACATCCGTTCCATGACAATATGCCGTCATTTGACCATGTTATCTTAAGAACAAATCAAATGATTAAAAGGAGCGGTTTTCATGAATTATATCGTGTTTGATCTGGAATTTACGGTACTAAAGGATCGAAGTTCACTTGCGGATATTCTGGAAATCGGTGCAATAAAGATAAACGAAATTGAAGGTGAACTGGCTATGGTAGACTTATTTCATACTTATGTCCGTCCAAGCGAACACCCCATTATTACGCCACGTACAACAGCTTTCACAGGTATTACGCAAGCGCAAGTTGACGCAGCACCCAATTTTAGCGATGTGATTCAGTCCTTTATTGAATGGTTAGGCAACTCCTATTACCTCATTGCATGGGGGCCAGACGATAAACAAATGCTCGTAAAACAATGCAGAAAGCAGCACATTAACCCTGACTGGATAAAAAACTATAACGATATCCAGCTGCCATTTACATATGGGCAAGGCGGTAACAACGGCGGACGATTCGGACTAACCAAAGCGCTTCAGCTTAATCAAATTACGTTTATCGGTACCCATCACAATGCGCTCGACGACGCATTTAATACTGCCAAACTCTTTAAATCTATATTTGGGCAGCTTGTTCTGAAGGAAAATAACGCCGCAATTGAATCAGAAGCCGAGTCCAAGATTGTATATTCCACGGGTAGAGAAGTTAATAATCCTTTTGCAAAGCTTGCGGGCTTGCAAGTAAATGCTGTTATTTAATAACTCTATTAAGAAGGCACATAAATCCTCTTTAGCGGTATTAAGGCCTGCTTATCGACCGGCATTTTATCATACCATTCATTAATTAGTTCAACTAATCCTGTTAAGTCCAATAACTTAACACCATTGTGTTGGGCTGAGGCTTTAGCAGCTGCGGTAAAACCACCGGTCGATACAAATAAGCTGTTCGCACCATGTGGATTGGCGCCTAGAAGTTGCTGAACTTCTGGGCCCCCACTAGCCGAATGCCGATGTTTCACCTGTACTTTAATAATTGGTTTCTCAAATCCAAAAGCATCTTTATGTGCCAAGATATCAACTCCACCATCTGGCCCTTTTGGACTCACTGATACTTGGTATCCCATTGCTTGGAGTAGACCTGCAACTAAGTCTTGCATTTGCCATGGATCTAATCGGTCCACAAGATCTTCTACCATTGTTTTTGCCTGTTCAATGAATTCCAAATGGCCTATTTCATCTGTTTCTCCGATAGGTTCAACTTCTGTATGTTCCGAAGGTTCACTTAATAAACCTGTAAGTTCGGCACCCCAATCATCGACTCTAAATACGGTTAATATCCCTCCTAAGGAATTTTTAGCTCCTTGCGATAATAGGTCTCTAGAAATTCTTTTCTCTTCCCACTTTACCCCTATAACATTCGGATAATATGGATCGATCACATCTGGTTGATACTGATGAGCTTTAGAAACAGTCCCGATTAAGTATTCTCTGGATTCCCTTGAATAAGTAATGATTCGGTCGTTGACCTCGATCTCACGACAGAATCTCCAAACTTGTCCAGCCCATGAAAGACGAGTGCCTGGCTTCTCTTCCGAATATACAGAATGAGCCTTATTAACAAGCTTGTCTCTCGAAGCAGATTGTTGGGGATCACCAAGATCAGCCCACCCTATAGAAGCCGCCTTCTTTAACTGCCAATTTGGTATCAATTCATTATTATCCCCTGCTCGTACCATCCACCATTTACTCATATTATTCACCTCAAGATATTTGATTTCGTCTAAATGTGATTTGAGGAAGCGATACATCCTCTACTTCCCAATCGGCTAATAGCCACGCTTTTGCTTGTGAATGCGTCACATCGTTCGCCCACCATGCTCGGTGTTTGATTGAAGATGTAGGCAAAGAAAAGCCAACAATATTTTCAATCTGTTCACATGTCAATGTAATCACAGATTGACTTGCTTCATTGAGATAATGAAATAAAGGAGAATACTTTCCTATGGATAATGAGATATTATCTGTTTGAGTTAGAGCACGTTTAGCTGTTCTAGTTTCTTTTAAATTGTTCGTAGTCGAATTGTTTCCTTCAAGGGCCTGGACAAGCCATTGAAGCATATAACCAATGCCTTTACAGTCACGAAGAGGAAGATCTATAAGCTGCCCCTTATTAAATATTGCATCTACCCGGTCCACATAATGTTTTCCGCCAAGTACTGTAATTTCGTTAAACTCTAACAGACCTTTTTGAACGGCTTGCTGCTCCAATGCTTGAATCGGTATAGAGTCCAATGATGGTTTATTAAAGGAAACGTTATAAGGTCCTGGAACAATATCGTCTGGTAATAAAAATCCGTGCTTTGCTGATAAAATCACCCAATGATCAAAAAATACTCGTGCATAACGCTGGCAGGTAGAGGCAAATACCCCCGTATACACATCCTTCGCTATTTGTGGTCCTGCATTTGGATTCTTATCCCAGACTTTCGCTGAACCACAAGGGATTATACAAAGTTTCTTCACGATATCCATCAGCGTAACTCAACCAGTCTTTGCAAGTTATATTGATCAAGCGGTTCATTAAACAATTCATTAACTTGCCAAAGACCATTATCTTGAATCTTAGAATTAGGAGAGGACATTCCTAGCCAATGGTCTGACGGAATACACTCCTGACATGTCGCTACAGTAGATACGATTTTTGATTTTAGGTATTTCCGTTCTTCTTTGCTTGGTACTTCAAGTACACAAAATGAGAAATTATTTTGTATATACTCACTTACCTTCTTTTCTATCGTTTGCTGATAGACCGTATCAATTTGTGAACCATACTTGGCTTTATTTGCTAGTGAAGTACAATCAAGATCCCATACCTTAAGGTACCGGTCCATTGTTTGGTGCAGTAAGCATCTGCCAATATTTTTCCGGAGGATACTTCTATCCTTACTCGGGTTAACAAAATGCTGCTGCAAACGTGATCGAAGCTGATTCATGCCTGTATGCGATCCAACTTGTACAATTCGGTCAACATCATGTCCAATCTCATCCTTCTCGAATAAAAAATAAATTCCGTTCATAGGAATAAGCTTGTCGTCAAAAGGATATCGAAATCTAGGCATTTCGTTGACAAGCAGATGTAATTCGCTACATAAATAGCACATTGTTATCTATCAATCTCCGTTTCTTCAAAGGAATCGTAAGTTCTGCCCGAACAAGCATCTGCAGCCTTTCGGACAGTTGAAACGCTATTTGCTACATACCCGATCTTCCCATATTCTCCCCAAACGTCTATTAACTAATTATGCAGCACTCTTACGACACATGGACGTCAGGGAATGTTTGTTCGTCAATAAAAAGAGGCCTCAATGAGCCTCAAATAAACTTTTCATCATTCAAACAAACTACGTAAAGCTTCTTTTTCCAAATCCAACTTCCTACTTGATACTACGATAGAAGAAGCTAACTCCTGTTTATCTCTTATGATTCTACTAACAATTTGTTCCACAGTACCATTACGTAGTACACCTTCAAAATCCGTTACAATTGGATAGTACACTTGAACAGGCTTTTCTTGACCAATTCGATAGACACGGTCCGTGGCTTGATTCTCCACTGCTGGATTCCACCAACGAGTGTAATGGATAACGTTATTCGCTGATGTTATAGTAAGCCCCGTTCCAGCAGCCTTAGGAGATAGTATCATAACATCAAATCCCGCTCTCTGATTAAACTGATCTACAACATTCTGCCTGCGCTCCGTCATACCATTGATAATAAAAGGGTTGATTTCTAATTGCTCACGGAGCACTTTCTTCAATATTTCCTGCATATGCTGTAACTCAGTAAAGATCAAGACTTTCTCCCCTCTATTACTAATCTCCTTGACTAACTTTATCGTTTCCTCAAGTTTAGGGACGGACTTAATAGGTAGGTTTGAGAATCTTTCATCAACCAACGCTGGATGAGAACATAATGCTCTAAGCACTTGAATTGCCTGAAGTGCGCTCATTTTCTTGGTCTTTACTTGATTTACAACTTCAGCATATAATCGCTTCTGCTCATCACCTAAGGCCACAGGAAGGTCAATATTTCTTTTGTCAGGTATTTGACCCGCTAGTTCTTCATTCTTAGTCCTCCTTTTGTAGACCATTGAAATACGTGCTAACAGTTTCTGTTCAACAGCAGGATCTCGTTCTTCTGCCTCAAGCTTATTGATAAAATCACGTTTAAATTCACTTAAACTACCAAGTAGTCCCGGTTGAACATAATCCATAATGGACCACAGCTCACTTAATCCATTCTCTACTGGAGTACCTGTCAAGGCTAGGCGGAACTTGGCTTTCAATGCTTTAAGTACTTTGCTGGCAGCTGTCGTCGGATTTTTAATAGCTTGTGCTTCGTCACAGATTACAACTTGCCATTCCACTTGTCCAAAAGCCAGTTGATCCCGAACCAAGGTTTGATAGGTTGTTAATGTAATTCCATTAACACTTAAGAGTTCTGCAGATTTCAGCCTGGACACACCACTATGAACATAAAGAGAATCTCCTAATACTGCTGCAAATTTATTAATCTCTGATTGCCAATTTTCAATCAGTGTTTTAGGTAAGACAATGAGAGTGGGAGTTAGTTGGCCTATTTCTTGCAAATAAGATAATAAGGAAATAACTTGAATAGTTTTACCTAATCCCATATCATCTGCTAGTAATCCTCCCCATTTCTTGTAGTACAAAGATTTCATCCATACAAAACCATCTTCTTGGAAAGGCTTAAGAGAGGCATTAAATATCGTAGGAGGAACAGGTGAAAGTATACCTTGATCCATCATTTCACGATGAGCTTCAATTATAGGCTGATTAAATTCCAGATTTCCAATATTCTCAAAAATCTCAAGGACATAAGGTAATTTTGTCACATCAATCTGTGTATTTACTCCAAATGTTTGTTCAAGCCGCTCAGCAGCCTCGGTGAAGGAATCCATCTGATGAGGGTTTCTTATCCAGGTATCATTCCATTTAAAATATTCTTCCCCTGAAGCTGTTGAGCCTTGAAACGCTGAATGAAACTCTGAAGGGGAATATACCTCTTTTGTCTCACCTTCTTCATCCATAACAGCAATACCCGCTTCAATTTCGAACCAGCCTCTTCCTTTATCAGATGCATGAACAAATGGCTGTGCTCGATATACCCTTATCCCCAATGACTTCACTCGTTCTCCGAATAGTGAAAGATCTAGCCCCTCAACTTCTGGCAGATATGCTTCTGGATTCTCAACAAACCTTGGTATATCTTGTCCCGAGACTGGAGCTGTCTCATGGATCATTTCTGATTTTTTTAAAACCTCAGGATTCACAAACACTTTCCCATTAACAGGATCCGATGAATAAGCAATTGAATTCTCACTCATATGTTTCAATAGTGAAGGTGCTATGGGATCACTTGAAATATATAATGGCTCCAAATTAATTTGCTCACCGTCATAATTCAATTCAATATCAACATTATCAACAAACTTATACTCTTGCTGCTCCAAATAATCATCCATTACAATACCGAGCTTTTTAGCTTCCGATCGAACTTGAGCGACATATGCAAATATCCGATCACGATCAAGTGCATCGGGGGGCTGAGTAATCAGTTGCTCTAATCTATAGAGCTCATTAGGTAATAAGAGTAACGTCTGATCTGGAAGTCTAATCCATGGCCCCATCGATTGTGCTGTTCTCTCTATATTTCTCCAACTGCCATAATTTTTTTCAAGTATGAATCTAAAATGAGCTGTACCTACAGCTCCTTCATGTGCTAACCTTGCTTTAATTTCAGCTGCTGGATCTGGAATGGAAAGAAGAGAACGCACTTCTCCTGGAAGTTCTAATATCTTTTCATATGGTAATACATAACTCTCATTCACTTCTTCAAGCCATTCTTCGTACCACAACATCTCAATAGTCTCCAAAGCTTCTAAATCAGGCTGATTCCGAAGTTCAGACACAGACAAGCTTAAAGGAAGAGACACCTGTGAGTGCTCTCCTTTTAATAATTGAAAAACCATTCCATTTATATGTGGTGTTGTCTTCCAGCGAATAGGTACTAAGGGATCCGCGTTTTTCTTATTAAGAATACGATTCCATAGCTTCATAATAGTTACCCCTCTGTATATTCAAACAATCCATCTAAGTAATAATCCATATGACGCTTAAATTTCTCCATCCATGTATAAGAATAACCGTGATGACCCAATCGATTTATAAATAATAATTGACCATTATAATTTCTAGCTGTCTCTTTTAACATACCCTCTTTCCCAGTTTCACTTTTCCTTTTAAACTCGGCTGAGTACGTACGACTAAGGATTTTTTGATCAAATCCGACTCGATGATAGAAATATGCAGAACCAATGTTGCCAAATTCCACAACAACAAAGTCTTTGAAGTAGATAAAAGCAACTTTTGGATCATTTTTCTCTTTAAGTTGAACAACATTGTCAATTTGCAGTAAATATCTTTTCCAAAACTCAAATCGCTGGTTGGTATCTCCTTCAAAGAACTTTTTCAATTCAATTTCTAACAACCATCGATTAACTTCTAGCATAGATTCGTCATTTAAGAAGTGCCAATCTGCATTACGTTCTCGTGGGTCATGAAGTCTACGTATGGCTTGCTCCATAATAAATGTATGGTATTGCTCACGTTTTCTTGCCTCTAGATATATCTTCATTAATCCCTGGTAATCTTCCATTGAATACTTTTCTAGCTGTTGTGTAATAAACTGTTCGCCCTCACGTTTAATAACTATATCCTCATAAAGACCAGAACGAAGCATATCAAATAACAAGTAAGTTTCTAATGGAGCATCCAACTTTAACTTTAAATGCCTCCTTAAATCCGCTACCTTTGTAGAACCGCTAGTAAGTAATGGAACTATCCCCTTCGCAACACCATTACGATTAGTTAGTGCTTTTTTTATTGCCTCTTGTAATGCATTACCGGCATTTAGCAATAAAAACTCAAAAGAATCTACAGCGTAGATTCTTCTAAGCAAATCTTGTAGGAATGGATCTTCATAAAAATACTGGAATAATTCCCAAGCAAAAGTGCCCACCGTAACACTATATCTTTCAGTCAACATTAGATTAATTTTCCGCTTTGTTTCATTATTTTCCTCGGGATAAGGATAGGCATATAAAAGAATCATGACATCCGACTTTCTAAGTGATTGTGCTACCTTATAAATATCTTCTTCGGAAGTATTACGGACAAGTTCTAGAAGTTGAGGAAGTCTAATTCCCTTAAGTTGCATTGCTGTTAATTGATCAATGTCCTCATACCTTTTCTCAACTTCATGTCTAATTCTACGCAATTTACTAGGATTGAATGTAAAATGAAAAAAATAAGTGTTATTGTCCATCTGCTTGCATCAACCCCTGAAGTTTGTCTAACAATTGTTCATCTTTTAAACGGAATTTGAACTCAACTCGTCTTGATTTCTCCAAATTAATTTTCCCGTCTCTATCCAATATCGGCACACTAAATGACCTGCCATTAGCAGTTATGACTTTTTGCAATTCATCTTGGTGATCAAACTTAGGGAATGTTGGATCGAATACCTTCTGAACAACCGAAAGCGCACGATCCTGAGAAAGTTTAAGGTTGTATAGGTAACCCCCATCCGTATCGGTATGCCCTTCAACTATAATTTGTGCGATCTCATCTTTAAATTGATCAGATAACAATATGCTAATGTACTGTGGAATGAATTGAATTAAGTACTCCTCCCCATTAGAAGAGACAGTACTGCTCTTCTTATCGAAGAAAACTCCTCCTGAGAAACGTATTGCTCCAGTTTGCTGATCCACTTCCAAATTTAATTTGGAATCCTGGAATGCTTTAACCAATTCTTGAATAATACGAGATTTAACCCCTATAACTTCTTCAATTAACTGGTTTTTTTGCTTTATGACTTCTTCCTTTTGTTTAATATTTTGAGCCGCTTGATCCATAACCTGCTTCTGTTGCTCATACGCACTTTGCGTATCGTACATAGTAATCATGATAACTAGAGCAAAAATTATGAGGAGTGCTGACATCAAATCCGTATATGAAACCCAGGAACTTTCTTTTTCCTCTGAGTGGGCACTGGGAACATGTCTCTTGATGTTACGAAAACCTCTAGCCATGAAAAACCTTCCCTTCCCTACAGATTAGCTGCCTGCTTAGCTAGTTTATTCATTTCAATTACAGATTTTTTTAGATCCTGAATGACATCAGGGAGTTCTACCATCCCATCCCTCATGGCATCAACACCCTTCGCGAGTAAACCAACAGACTTGGTCAATTCTTCATCGAATTGTTCAAATGTTCGATTTAATCCTCTATGCATATCATCAGTAAATTGATTCATTGAAGTAGCAAGTTGAGTATTCATTTTCGTCATAATGTTACTGCTTGATTCCCAAATAGCTGTCATAGCTTTGTTTCGGTTGTCCATCTGTGCCACTTGATCTACAAGGGTGCCCTGTATACTTTCAGCAAGTTTATCCATTCGTTTTCTTTCTTCACCGCTTAGCTCCAATATTCCCCTCATATTCTCCTGAAGTTCAATGTAAGTGGAAGCATTCTTTTCAAATCTTTGTAACAATTGAGTAATTTCAGCACCTGACTTCTCTGAATGAATAGCATACTCAGATAAAGCAGTTACAAGTTGCTGTTGGCTTTCAGCCATATTAGTTATCTGACCCAGATTATGTTCCAACTGTTTCTGCACAGAATCTTGCAAAGCTGTTTGGGTAATTATGGACTCAACATTTTGTTGGAATCGACCAATATGGTCTTCAAAATGTGTATGGAATATCTCCCGTTCTTCTACCATACGGTCGAGCAGCTCCGAAATTGCTTTATCAATCTCACTATTCTTACTAGCTGTTTCATTGAGCTGTGCAACTGTCGATTCAATTACCTGTTGATACTCTGTTACTTGCACTGTATATGTATTAATTTGCTCGGTTAAATTAGTTGTTTTGTCAGCCATATGAGTTTGTTCTCTTGCAGACTCCTGCATGGAGCTAATAAGCCCACTCATATCATCATGGACTTGTTGTTGCCACTCAATTGTTTTGCGCAGTGCCTCTCCTAGATTCTTCATATGCTCACCAGTGATTTCATTTAACGAATTCATTACTTCTGAGGTTAATTGCCTCATTCCTTCAATTTGATTAACACTAGCCTTCTCAACCAACTCTCCAATTAATGACTGAGTTTGTACTAATGGTGGCAACAAGGAACCATTTATTGCTTCTCCAAAACCTGTCGTTACTTGGGGAATGATTTTTTCTGACATAAATGTTTGGAAGTCAAACATATGCTTTTCTTCATTTTCTACTAATTCTCCTATTAATGATTGGGTCTGTACTAATGAAGGTAAGATGGATTCATTGATTGATTTTCCATACCCATTCAATACTTGAGGGATCATTTCCTCTGAAAGATAATTTTGAAAGTCGAGCATCTGTTTCTCTTCCTTCTCCATTAATTCACCAATTAAAGATTGAGTTTTCACTAATGGAGGTAACAAGGAACCATTAATTGTTTCACCAAATCCCGCCATCATTTGTGGAATCATTTTCTCTGACATGAAGGCTTGGAAATCCTGCATATGTTTTTCCTGATTTTGAAGCATTCTATACAGTACGGTGCTTTCTTCTTGTGTAGGGAACGCATCATCCATACTTTCACGAATACGGTAATAGCTTTCCGTAAGCGAAGGTAAGAATTGTCTTTTATCTAGATACTGCCACAGACTAGACATGATGATACCAGCCATTGACGATAAGAACTTCACTTTCATCCCACTTAACAGCAGTCCGATTCCACTTCTCATTTCGTTCGCATTACCGCCTGGGTCTAGCTGAGAAACCCCGGAGAAGATCCCCAGGAATGTACCAAATATCCCTGCTGCTAGAAATAATCCAGGGATAAGTTCAGCAAGTTTCCTCTTACCATATTTGTGAATAAAGATCTCTTCGTGAAAATAATCAAATACGTCTGGAGTAAAGGTGACACCATTCCGTTGATACTCCATGAACTTTTTATAAAATGCTCTCCACGCCGGCTCGAAGCACTCTTGCGTGTAAGGAGAGGTTTGATTTTGCACCCACTGATTCATATGATTAAAACGTTCTGCTATGTTATCTATTTCATGAAGCTTCTGAATTTCCTGTTGAATTAATATCGACTCTTTATGAGCGTTACGATATCTCTTTAAATAAATCCTGTTAAAATACCATAAGCAAAAAAGCGCCATTGCTCCTATGTAGATAGAAAAAAAGTATCCTGTTGTAAAAAACGCAAAACTCATGCACGACTCATCTCCTAGTTGTTTTCGTATAACATGAGACTTTCGACGCATACACTTCCAAATCCTCTTTCTGTTGTAAGTTTGTTGGAAATAGAAAAGAGCCCAGCTATATATTATAGCTGGACTCTCTTTTCAATGCTTGAAAAGTTTCATCATCTCAGAACAACATCGTCTTCTTTTATTAGGAACGGAGCACTCTTGTTATCAAGTTTAAGAACAGTTTCATTTAAAAACCTACCATCCTTAGAGTATTTTAATTCAGCTAGTCTTTGTTGCCATTGGATACGAGAAACCCTACCATTAAATTCTAAGCGAAGTATGCAAGCTAACCAATCTGTTTCAGAAGAAATTTCATGGTTACTTCTCTTAACAACGATATAATTGTATGAACCTAATAACAAAAAGCTACCACTTTTCCTTAGACAGTCTGTGAGCAGATCTTCCGTCCAAGTAAGATGATTATTCAAAACCGGTAACTCTAGTCGATTCATTAATTGTGTTATTGTTGTATACGGAATTCCCACGCTATCCAATTGATTCAGTTCTGATAATACTGCGTCAACAAGATATCTCTCTTTTTCTTCATTCCAGCCAAAACAATTACGATGAATATATTCTCCAAACTGACCATCCTGATAGTAATAGATCACATTACTTGCAGATAATACTGAATCAAGTGTTTCCGCTCTAGCTCCGACTTCTTCCGTAACCCAATGATAGACCACTTCGCGCGCTACTTCACAATCCTGCTCCTCCAGGTACTGCTCAACAAGAGTTTGTAGTGTCAGTTCACCGGCAGGGTGACTAGCCGATAAAATAAGTGGATAACGAACCAAGCGGAACTTTGACTCTTCCAATCCTTTCAATAAATCGTATAGTAAATAGGAAGAAGCAATTCCGAGTGATTTGCATGCGTCTATCATAACATCAAACAGTCGATTAACATGAATTACACCTGTTTCAGTCAGCAGATCTTGAAGTTTTTCTATTAATGGAACCAAGTCATTGCTAGTATAGGGATAGAACTCTCTAAGACCTACTACTCCCAAGTCAGTACTTACGAAATCTGAGTCTGTTTGTATTGAAAACTCAAGCGTGAACCTTTTCCAACCTCTCTTACCGACAAATTCATCCCGAAGATGCTCTACTGTCAGAGGTTCATAGTGTTCCCGGATATATACTTTAATCTGTTCCGCATTACTAAGATAAAACGCATCTTCACTATGCCAAATATGTGGGAATTTATTAAGCGAAAGCTTGCTAGAACTTAATTTACGTAACATTGTATAAAGCGCATACTCAGTAGGAATACCACTTTCCTTCAGTTGCTTTTCGTAAAGCGGGAATAATCTATTAACAGAAATCGGACTTCGCTTTTCAAGTAATTCTAATGCTTTGTTCGCTACCTCAATAACAAGTTGTTCATCCACATGAACAAACTCATGGTGTATAAATGTTCCTCTTCCCCATAGATAGGCAATTTCTAGAAAATCATCTCTAACAAATACCGAAGCGAAGTCGCGTTCTTTGACGTATTCCCCTGGCTTAATGATATTAGCAAGAGACATTAATTCCTCTTCACGCTTATATATTTCTACACCTTCAGGAAATTGACGAAGAACCATTTCAACAACTTCCCACTTTTTTGAATTCTTCAAATAATAATTACCTTCACTCGTTGTTGACAAATCAGAGAAAATCATACTCCAGCTCAAATCCAAAGGCATACCACTATCTGCTAATTTCACTCTAAGAAACTCTCGTATTTCCCCTTCATCCCAAACCCGTCCACGTAATTGAATATTTAGATGTTGGTGTAGAGACTCTTCTATCATTTCGACTGCTTCTTGAGAAAGTGTTGTCCACCAACCATAACGCTCTAAATAGATAAGCCCTTCGAATTCTTCAACGACCTGCTCAATTAACCCATGTATAAAGTCATCGTTAATATTAATAGGGAAATAAAAGAAAGAATTACAAGACAAACAAGCTTCTTTTAATAATCGCTCTAGATCCAATATATCTGGATGAAACGAACGAAGCATTTTATTAATAATTTGGCGGACCCTTTCTCTAGTCAATTCGAATTTTTGACCAAGCCATTCGAGTGTTGCCTTCCTACCTTCTTTTTTCTCCAGCCAGCGACTATATAACATCTGAAGATTTCGATTGCTATTTATCTCGTCCTCAGTTAATTTGATAGATAATTTTTCTACCGTTTTACTTAGAGAGTAATCTATTCGCTCAGGCATAGACATTACTTCTAACTGCTCTCGCATTTTAGCCTCTGCTTGATATTCTTCTAATCTTTCAAATAATAGAGATACAAACTTTGCGATGGAGGTCTTCCCTACGCTTTCACCTTTGGTCAGTTGATCCAGCATAGTAGGAAGTAAACCTACCTTTGTTATACTCTGCTCATCTAGATAGCGTGTAATTCGCTTGACTGAAGGATACTCTGCAGCTGTAATAGGCATTTCAAGATCATTTTCACTAAGTTCTATGATCTTATCTTCCCAAATTAATTTCCTACTTTCATTTGCAACTTGATCGGTAATCTTTATCCTCGTGGTACTCAATGCAACCTCTTGTTCAATATCACCATGCTTTGAGATAAAGGTTTGCAATTGTTTCATCATTTTCTCAAGTGATCCTGGACCTGCCCCTTTAATCTTTGGAAGAATGCTAATAAGATCAGTTGGCAATTCACCCAGTACAGTAAAACCACACTTACTAATGATTCCGCTTAATAAAGATGAACAACCATATATAGGTAAATCCCTAATTGGAAACATCAATAATTGCGGCGGTATCACTATTTCAAATTCTTCTGATCGGATAACATGCGATGATACCTCATTTTGAGTAATAGGGGTTATCGTTTCATTATTATCTCTAAGAATATGTGGTTGTAATGCAGTTTGTACGACCTCATACCTATTACGTAGTAGCCATTGAAGAGAATATTCCGGTAAACCTACAAGCTGATCCGTCGTACGAATTCCAAACCTCTCTAACTGACGAACAATATCAATTGTTAGGATATTTTCAAGCATCAACTCTGGAGTCAACGAAGGAATAGACGTCCATAACTCAGGCCGCTCGAGCTTGATAAATCTGCTTAACTCACCTTGGAAATCAAAACCGTAAAACCATAATTGTACAAGTACATTATGCAATAGCTTCGGTTGATGTCGATATAATTCACGAAGCCGATCCTCAGACCAGTCATTAAAGTAAACAATACCCAGGCTCTCTGCAATATTACTCATGTTACATGGTTTGTAAGACGCAACTTTCCTCCACTGAAGATACGAGGGGATTTTAACCAATGCTTCTAGATCTAAATCATTTACTGATGTATCTTCACGATTTGTTTTTGAATCAGTTATCGTTGATTCCGTATCAGATTGCGACTGTGTCTTTGTTTTCTCTTCATGTTGATACTCACTAGATCCTACTGTAATTTCGACTTCCGCATTAACTACATCAGAGTCAAATGTTAAATAGCGCTTTTCTGTTGTATCCTTGCCTGTGAGAAACCAAGCTGGCTTACGCTTAGTTGACTGGCTGCCATTTCGGGCAAATCTAAAATAGAAACCTTGGTTTTTAAGTGCAAACAAGATATCCTTTAGTTCCCATCCACCAATAACCCATAACGCCCCACCATTTTCTCTCTTATCAATGATATCTAATGATTTTTTGATCATATAGTCCGCGATTTCAATTTCACTCTGATTCTCAATTACATCACCTGATTGAGATAAAACCTCTGTTTTAATATTGATGATTTCAGAATTACTTCTACTGATCGAAGGATCCGATGGTTCCGAACCTTTCTTGGACCATTCATCCATTTGTCCAGCGAACTTCACGAGTAACTCATTCATTTCACGAAAACGTTCATCAATAGAAGGAAGCAGCTTATCCTCGAGTTGATTCTTCAGAAGCTGCTCTAAGCGCTCGCTCAAATCTTCCTGAGAAAGCTCATTATTTTCTTCAACAGAGCCCGAGGTTAATGGCATAGGTAACTGATAATCTGGCACAACAAAGTCCAATGGGCCATATGCTTCTACATACCATGCTGAAATTGCATACAAATGTCGATGTGCAGATAAGGCGAGATCTGTTGGAACTTCTTTTGCATCGTGAGCTGCTGCATTTCCGTTCATTCTAAGCCATTCAAAACTCCCACGAACTTCATCAGAGATGATATCCTTACGGGCAAGCAGATGAAGCCGTTCAATTTGCTTAATCGCATAGACAGGCTCAACCTTCTCTGTCTGAGAAATCAAGGCTGCTAATTGCTCTCCGAATAGTCGAGCCTGAATTAATGTCGTTCTAGGACTTGACCATATCGCCCCCTCCGCCTGCTCTGCGAGCTGAGCCAAGTTCTTGTTAACGAGTTTTAGAAATTCAAATGATGACAACCTGGTTGCCCCCTATTACTAATTCAAATACTGCCAGCTTTCTTGTTTAACAGGCAATTTATTTAATAACTCTTTAAGTGACCGCCAGTTAGGTAAGAACTGATCCATGTAAGCAATAAAGTGGTCATTATGATTACGTTCCAATAAATGAACCATTTCGTGGACAACAATATACTCTAAACATTCAGGTGGTTTTTTAACCAACTCTAAATTAATCCATATCCTTCTGGCTTCTGGATTACATGTTCCCCATTTGGTTTTCATTTTTTTTACACCAAACTCTTCAACCGAGACTTGTAATATTTTCTCCCACTTCTCGATAAGCTCTGCTACTAATACTTTTAACTCAGCACGGTACCATGTCTCTAATATCCCTTGTAATTTCTCAGGTGCTGCATTTGAACGGGCATAGAGTATAATTCTACTATGCATTAATTCAACTCTTGATGCAGTATTGGTTTCACAAATCTGCAACAAATATCGTTTACCTCTAAAATAATGACTCTCACGATTCAAATATTCTCTTGGAGCTTCACGATCCTGATTTATAAACTTTTCTTTCTGCTTTCTAATCCAATCAAGCTTCGAAATTGCATAGACTCGTACTGTGTCGAGGTCCATTCGTAACGGTGCAGCAATACGAACCTTGCCATTTGGCGGATAAACACTTAGGTGTATATTTTTGATGTCTTTATGTACAACATCGATAATTAACTCTCCAAGTAGTAGCTGTTTCATTCTAATATTCGTCCTGATTTTTAATTATTGTGAAGATGCGTTCCACTTCTTCAATGTCTTTCAATACACCGTAAATCTCTCGTTTAATAACTTTCTCCTTAGCATCATTGCCGCGCCATCCATCAGGGCGATAACTCATAACAGCTTCATGTACGGCCAAGGCTAAATCTCTATTCTTCTCAAGATTATTATATAGTGCTATTTTCGCTTGCGTATTTAATGTAGGAGGCGTACTCTCCTTTTTACCATTCTCAACCCGTCTAGCCAGTTCTTCGATTTTCTTTAAATAGGCTTCGTAGCTCAAGGCATTTTCTTTACGTTCTTTAATAATTGCTACTAATAATACTGACATTTCTTCATAGAATGCTGGATCAATTAAATGTTCTTTTATGATTTTGCTTCTCACATTGTTCTCAATTGTTTCGGCAACTGCTTCTTTATTGCCTTTTATATTATCTGGCAAACCATCAAGTGCATCCGAAATTCCTGTCTTCACAATGAGCTCAACAAGAGATAAGTCTGCAAATGGAGATATATTCCGAGGCTCATCGGCCTGAATATAATGATCTATTAGAAAACGCATATCTGCTTCATAAGGCTTCAGATCTAACGTTTCCCCACTAGCCTTTCTTATTTCTTCTCTAAGCTTTACGTAATGATCAAGCCGACTACTAATATTTTCAATTTCATGATTAGAGTACCCTGCAGCTTCCAGTTCATCGGCAATTCCGGCATAGGCACGAATAAGCGCTACTATTCCTTTATATAAGGCAGTTCGAGCCGTTTCTCTAGACTTAAGATCCTCTGGAATCTCCGTATTACCGCAAAAGTACTGAATGTATTCGAGCGTACCTTTAGGCAATTTTACCGGCTCACATAGGAGTTCCAAATACTCTATAGCTTGATCAAGTCGCTCACGACCTTTTTTGAGCCTATCTTGAAGTAGAATCTCACAATCGCCCTTTTCAAAATCTTCATTATCTAATTCAGACGTATAGACGGACACAGCATCTTCGACTTTTTTAAATAAGTCTTTATAATCCACAATATATCCAAACTGTTTGTCTTCTGTATCAAGCCTATTTACCCTACAAATTGCTTGGAATAACCCGTGATCTTGCATATTCTTGTCAATATAAATATAAGAGCAGCTTGGCGCATCAAAACCAGTTAATAACTTATCAACGACGATTAAAAGTCGCATATTGGCTGGTTCCTTCATAAACTTATCTTTAACTGCATCTTCATAGGATTCTGTTTTTGATTTGCCTGGTTTAATAACAACATCCTTTAGCAATTCAGTATAAACGTTATAGATAAATTGTTTATCCGTTTCTGTATTGGCCCCTGTATCCTCTGAAGTAATATCCCGAATATTGGGGTTATAAGAAGTCACAACAGCACATTTTCCTCTAAATTCTGTTTTCTGGAATAGTTCATAATACCGACATGCTTCATAAATACTAGAGGCAACAAGTATAGCATTTCCTGAATTAGAACTTATCCTAGGTTTAGTACTAAAGTCAAAAATAATATCATTGACAATCTGATCCATACGCGAGTGTGAGCTTAATACATTTTGCATAGTGCCCCATTTTTTCCGAAGCTCTGCTTTCTGAAAATCATTCAACCCTCTAGTCTTACTCTCAAACCATGCATCTATTCTTTGAGGAGAAGTTATTCTCTGGTCAATATCGCGTGCCTCATAAATTAAATCGAGTACAACCTCATCTTCAACTGCTTCATTAAACTTATAAGTATGAATATATTTCCCAAACACCTCAAGACTGGTCTTCTTATCTTTCTTTAAGAGAGGTGTACCTGTAAAACCAATAAAGACAGCGTTCGGCAGCATTGCCTTCATAACCCTATGGAGTTTACCGCTCTGAGTACGATGACACTCATCTATGAACAAAAATAGTTCACCGACTGCCTGAGTAGGTTGACTTTCAAGCTCTTTAATAAATGCCTCGAAATTCTCAACGTCTTTCTTCCCAAACTTGTGTACGAGGGAACACAACAAACGGGGAGTGGCTTGTCCAAGTTGAGTCATCAGATCCTTACCACTGGATGTCCGCTTAATGGGTTCTCCTGCATCGTTAAATACCCGCTCAATTTGTTTGTCCAGTTCGTCACGGTCAGTAATGATAGCAACTCGAGCATTAGGATTATTCTCTAGTATCCACTTGGCAAGAAGTACCATAACAATACTCTTGCCACTTCCTTGTGTATGCCAAATAATCCCGCCTTCACGTCTACGAATATGCTCCTGCGCTGCTTTAATTCCGAAATATTGATGGACCCGTGGCAGCTTTTTTACTCCCCCATCAAAAAGAACAAAGTCGTACATAAGCTCGATTATCCTCTTCTTATCGAATATCTTCATGAGGTATTTATCGAGCTGCAAACGACTATTATCTTCTATATCTTCTTTCCACTGCAGAAAAAATTTTTCTGCTGTACCAATGGTGCCATATCGCAGCCCCTCTGTGTCATTCCCTGCACAAACAAATTGAACAGTCGAGAAAAACGATCCAATAAAATCTTTATTTTGGTTACCAATACTTTGACGAATTCCGTCTCCAATGGATACAGTGCTGCGCTTCAATTCTAAAACTCCGATAGCTATACCATTGATATAGAGCACAATGTCCGGACGTTTCTCTCTGTTCCCTAAGACCGTTACTTCTTCGGCAAAAGAAAAGTTGTTCTTCTCTGGGTGCTTCCAATCAATAAAATGTACCGTTTCATAGTTATCACCGACATCGGCTTTCACCTGAATACCATACCGCAAAAGTCCATATACCTTCTTGTTGTTGGTATACAGACTTTCGTTGTAATTGTTCGCTGTTACTCTAAGATTATGCAGGGCTTTTGAGATAAGTGTTTGGCTATATCCTCTTTTCATGAGGTAGGAAGTCACCAAAGCTTCTTCAATGTTACTATTACCAACTCGATCTGCCCAATTTCCTAGATAGTTATAATTTAGCTCATCACGAAATAATTGTACGATACGATTTTGGGTAATTCGTTCACTTTGCCCCACTTGACTCATATAAGCCTGACCCTCCCGGTCAACAGGTTTTGCATCATGCCTTGTTTAATTTGTTTGTATTTGGCTAATTTAGATTCAAGAGAAGCAATCTCTGCATCAATATCAGATAAGATAGATGCAATATGAATTTGTTCTTCAATTGTCGGTGGTACTTGGAATTGAAAATGAACAAAATCTTTTTGGTAAAGGTGGTTTATTGTTGAGCCAGCACTAAGTTGAGAAAGAAACTTTGTAAACGAATCTGATAATAATAAGTAATAAAAAAACTCTGCATGGAACTGGTCCGACATAGGTCTTATTACAAATATTCCACTATTTAAAGTTGCTGGTTTTGGCAATTTATTAATAAAAGCTACTTTCCCTATAGTTCCATCCTTTGTTACAAGAATATCATTTTCTTTGACTTGAATATTTCTATCTTGTTTATAACGATGATGCTCAACATAAAAACAACTATCCCATTCAATATAACCATTTTTAAAATCAGTTCCAGTGATTAAGTAATACTCACCAGATTCTTTATATTCCGAAGTAGTAAGTCCTTGCCAACCTATTCTAGCTTTTAAATCAGCAATATCCCCTAGCTTTTTTAACGTCCATCCATCTTTTGGCTCAAGAAGTTTCTGTAAAGTTCCTTGCTTGATTGCCCGTTTTTTTAGTATTAACTTTCCTAAAGAACTTATCATCTCATCAGTATCTGATAAGGTATTAGCAATAGCACTTTGCTCATTAATTTCTGATGGAAATGGAATTAAGACTTGTTCCACACCACTTGTGGTAAGGTTAGTAAACACTCCGCCATGTGTTGCAGCACTATTAAATGTTTCTTTTAAACTTGTTAATTGATGATAAAGATAATCATCATAGATATTTTCACTAATATTGACTAATGCTAAGAATCCGTCATGAATGCATGCATCAACCCCCAAGAAAGAAGGTACCCCCACTGTACCCGAGCACACAATTGTGAGTGTACCTTTCTTACAGGGACGGCTCCTTAATGCCCCCTCTTCTGTTAAAAAGTCAACCTTAGGAAATACTACTTTACCATCTCTACTAACATCCTCAACCATAAGTCTTGGAATATTTCCTCCATAATATCTTTTATCGCCTTTTGGTCTAGGACTTGCACCTCGGATCACATCACCAATATTTCCAAGCTTATGAACTTCCCAATCTTCAGGTAGCACTCCAATCGCTGTATCTTTATATCTTGATTTCACTTCCATACATAACCCATCCTCTCAAGATGAGCATTTACTTTCATTTCTAGCTCATGAAATAAATTCGTCTGAACCTGCAAAGGTGTACCATACCGTTCTACTAGTTCCTTAATCCTTTGTGTTAACCGCATACTGATATTATTCATTTCAGAGTTAATATCTCTTTCAATGGCAGCCATCCATTTGTCATCCACAACAAGTTGTTTGATTTCATCTACAGTTAATGTCGGATACTTGTCATATAACTTGTCATCTAGATTAGAAGTAAGTTCCTTTATCTCTTTATTCATTTCAGCCTGTCTCTCAACCAATTTCAAATAGTACTTTAATACTTTAATTTCATCAACAGCCTCTTTATCCTTTTGTAATTCTTTTAAACGCGCATGAACGTTCCCTTTATTTACCTTTTCTAATTCACTGAAATATCCATCATCTCCACTATGCTCTTCTTCTAGCTCTGCCAACTGTCCTGCAATAATCTCAATCTCATCTTCAAGGGCTGTGATCGCTGTTTTTTCTTCATAAAAATAGCGGTCTATAACCAGTTCTTTCGGAATAAGATCACAGGTCCAACCTTTATCCACCATTTTCTTTTGTTTGTTCTCCACTACGATTCTATAGGTTTCAGCTTTCCAACCGTCTGCAGATATTAAGTAACAATCATCCTGCATTACATCATCCCAGAAATCCATTAAGTACTGATATATATTATAATTGGAAACAAGTTTCTTATCTTTATAAGCTGTCAATAAACTCTCAGAAAGTTCAAAGATGACTTCTTTAGGATCAAGTCCTACATTTAGTCCCTTTAGTTTATCAATACTTTTCTTCTTCCATGTAGTAAATATCTCATTCATTTTTACTTTAAATTCTCTAAATTCCTGATATTCAAAAATGGTTTGCTTTAATAATTCTTTATCAACGTTTAAAATAGAGTATCTTTCCCTTGAACTTGTACTAAATAATTTTTGTCTAAGGGTTGGATAAACTTCCCAATAGTCGCGTAACGCATCTAAATCTCTATTTGGAATACCTCCTAATAGATGAGCCTCGATGTCCTGTATATCTTCTGCTTCCTGACTATTAATATAGCGAGGAATATTCAAATTAAATTCATTTTCCTCAATCTCGGTAAAAGAGACCATGCGAGAATACTTTTCTATCTCACTTTGATTGTTGAAGGTATCGACAATCTTATGAATATCCATGCTGCGTAAGCGGTTTTTGTTACCGTCTTTGATAAATCCTTTACTGGCATCAATCATGAAGATGCCTTTCCGGCTTCCAGCATGCTCCTTATCCAGAACAATAATACATGCAGGTATACCCGTGCCATAAAAAAGGTTCGCAGGTAATCCAATAATCCCCTTAATATATCCTTTACGGATTAGATTCTTTCTAATTTCCGCTTCAGCATTACCTCTAAACAACACACCATGAGGTAAGATACACGCACCCTTTCCTGTACTCTTCAAGGAGCGGATAATGTGCAGTAAATAAGCGAAATCACCATTTTTAGCTGGTGGGATGCCATAATCTTGAAATCGTGCGTATGGATCCTTCTCTATATTCACACCATTACCCCAACGTTTATCACTGAATGGAGGGTTTGCTACGACGTAATCAAAAGTCTTAAGTGAGTTATGTTCATTTACAAAAAGCGGATTTGCAAGGGTGTTACCCTGCTTAATCTCCGCAGTAGGATTATTATGAAGAATCATATTCATTCTAGCCAAACCCGATGTTGCTGAGTCTTTTTCTTGACCGTACAGGGTAATATCTTTTTTCGCTTCATCTGCCACTTTCAGAAGTAACGACCCAGATCCACACGTCGGGTCATATACCGTTGTCGATGCACTAGTATTAGAACTGTTAATACCAATAATTTTAGCCATAATACGACTAACTTCTGCAGGAGTATAAAACTGCCCTTTACTTTTTCCACTTTCAGTAGCAAAGTGGCGCATTAGATACTCATATGCATCGCCTAAAATATCATCACCATCTGCGCGATTTTTACTGAAGTCCAGGTCTTTATTCTCAAAGATAGCAATAAGATTGGTAAGACGATCGACCATCTCCTTACCACTACCAAGCTTATTCGCATCATTAAAGTCCGGCATATCAGATAACTTGTTAGCTTCCGCAATTGGTCCAATAATTTTCTTATTGATATCATCACCGATGGTTGTCTTTCCTTTTAGGGCAACCATGTCTTTGAAACTCGCGCCCCCAGGTACGGTAATTGGAGCAAAAGGTTCGTTCGCATATTTATCGCTAATATACTTTATGAATAACATAACCAATACATAATCCTTATATTGGCTAGCATCCATTCCACCTCTTAATTCGTCACAGCTTGACCAAAGCGAGCTATATAGTTGTGATTTTTTAATTGCCACTTTTCAATATTCCTCCAATTTCATGTTAAGTATAGTTGATTGATAAAAGTATTATCGACTGCTGCAAACCAGATCTTAATTATTATACCACCAGAGCTGATTATGCTCTAATGGCAACTTAATTCATTTCTTTGTGTGCAAATTTATCACAATACTTATTCATCCTCTTCGTTAATTTCGTCATGCTCCGAGGCAAATATAACGGTTCTTGTATTACTAGGTGTTACTAGAACTGGCCACCAGAATTCATGACCACTCCATCCTTTTTCTACATCTCCATTTTGCTTTAGCAGTACTAAAGTAGGAATCTCTTGTGCTAGATCTCTAGCGCTCCCTTTTTCCTGATAAGAATCCGGAGAGTTCTCAAATCTACCGTCTTTCTTTAAGCGAGTAGCTTCACGGTTTTTACGGACAAGCACCCAAGTCTTCCCTTTGAGATCTTTATTCGCCGTCTGATTACTTAAATATTCTAAACTGGCAAGGAAAGCACGATCATCCCAATCATGTCCTTCTTGAAAAGAATCATGTATTGCTTGAATAATTATTGCCGCGTCTTTATTATCCATTAGAAACGGTTGAGTATCGTCAGATGTATAACTAGATATCAACTTGTCAACCTGCGTTACTAATTTTTGAATATGGGTCTTGCTTTTCACTTTAAAACCAACCGGTAACAAACGTGCAGATGGTTTTAATGTTGTCGTACTGGATAGTAAAATTTTATTTGGTGAACATGGGATAATCTTATTTGCAGTATCTTTTTGAATAAATATCACACCTTGATCATGGCTGCCTTTCTCAAAAGCTTCTCTTAGAGCCGTGTCAAACTCGTGAATACGCTTCATAACAGCATATATTGCGGATGTTGTATAGAAACGAGTGACTGTAAGGTCCTCAATTGGTCTTGCACCGTACATTCGAGAGTGCTGTAACACTGTATCTTGTTGAAAAGTCTTAGGCTTTCTACCATAATAGAACCCTATTAGATTTCCAATGGTTATGCCTCTATCGAGAATTTGACCACCAATAAAAATATTCAATGGAGTTCTCAATTTTAACTGTCCATTGTCATCTAATAATTCGTTTACATCCTTCTCGGAATTTACAATAGTAACCATAATGTGGCCTTTTTGTAAGGACTTCTGAACTTCTAGTTTGACAGAATCAAATGGAGGAATAGCCGTTGAATGTAGGGACATTGATTGTATCAGATTATCGTAGGCTTGAATCAATAGCTCATTAAACACTGAACTATCATTAGCACTGGCTTCGGCTAGTTGCTCCTTAATGGAGAAAATTACTTCTTCTTGCCATCCATGAGATGCTTTATTCTGCTCAGTGTGAATGATAAAGCTGTACTTTTGTTCTTGCAGTTCCATCTCACGATCTTGCAGCCTACGCATACATCCACCTACTACAAAGTTTACAATTGCGCTTCTTAATGATTTCACTCTGTGGCTAGTCAAGCACTCTTCTTTACGAAACGATCTTCGATCCGATTTCTTTAGAATTGATAATTCATCCTCTTGTACTTCTTCATAAAGATGATAAGCAATTGAACCTTCATTCTCGCTTTCATCAAAATAGTACTCTCCCCCAATATACTTATCATGTACTGGAACGAGGGTAGTGAAAGAGGGCTTAATAGGTTTAAATTCCAAATTCCTAGTGGGCATGCTAACATCATCCGGCTGCAGGTAAAGTGAGTAAGGAGTAGCGGTTACTTGCAGGAAACTGCTGCTAGTGACATTTTTGCGGAACTCATCAATTGAACCCGCTATTTTTTTAATATTCAGTCCCTCATTCTTGGATTTGGAGAAACCAATACTAGCAAAGTCCGCTTCATCATCTACAATAAGAATTCTTTTATCTTTTAACTCTGGGTAAGTATTAAAGAAAGCCTCATGCAATCTGGCCATGTTCTTAATTTCTTTCTTAACAACAAGCACCATTTTTTGATCTAACTCGTACCCTGTTAGATTCTTAGGAAAAACCATGATATCAAATATTTGTATCTGATCAGAGTTACGAAGAGCATCATACTCTTTCTTTAAGCGTTCTAAAGTTTGTTGTGCGAGTGCTTTTGTTCCCTTCGTTAGCACAATGACAATATCATACGAATTATCAAATGCCAGAGCCATCGTTCCTAGAAATGTACGAGTTTTTCCTGATTGAATCTTACCTAAAAGCATTCCAGGACGATCAACTGTTGTGGTTTTTTCAATCAAATTTTCAACAGTTTTCTTAATACAGGTTTGCATTTCTACATCGTAATTGTTCTTTTTGAGTAATGATGTATAAAAATCCCCTTGAAGATTCAATGTATGTAACAATAAAACCACTCCTTAAACTTAGAATATGAGTAATTGGTCAATATAATAAATCACATCAAAGTGCGTATTTATAAATAAGTTTAACGAGTAATTAACCATATATCCCCCGCCACTTCTCCAACCTCTCCCGCATAGCATCCCGATAGCTCTTCGGCTCCAGAATCTCCGCATCCGGCCCGTAGGAGCTGATCCACATGAGGAACTCACGGTCGTGGTTCAGTGTCACTTCAAACAGCAAGCTGCCGTCTTTATCCAGTTTCATGCGAGGTTCGACGAACCATTCTTCTTCTTGTATGTATCTCGCCACGTTCGGGGAGAAGCGCACCTTAAACTTAATCTGCTCCTGCCCGCGTTCAATCGAGAAGGTATTCTTCATATATTGGCGCACATTGAAGCTTCCTTTATCGAAATGAAGATCAGTGCCCTCTATGCTTAAGAACCTGCTGACCCGGAAGGTGCGGATTTCTCCAGCTTGGTGGCAATACCCGATAAGATAGAACCGTTGCTCCCTTGGAACCAGGAAATATGGGTCAATAATCCGCTCCGTCTGTTTGTTGCGGCCTTGAGAATGATAGACTGCCTTAAGCGAGGTCTGCGATAAGATCGCTTGTATAACGGGATATAAGAAGTTTGGCCCTTGCTCGCGGCCAACTGGCGTTCCCATCTGGATGACGTCCGCTACTTGTTGAACGACGTCCGCATGGCGCGCTTTTTCTTTATGGTGGGTTGCCATGACCTTCTCATAAGCGGAGTCGAATCCTGGTGGAAGCAGTGGCTTCACTTGGTCGATCACAGAGGGAAGCATCGAGAAGACAAGCGCTTCCTGCTCCGTGAAGTTGAGGGGATACATCGAGAAGCTTCCTACGAAGGAATATCCTTTGCCGTGGCCTAGATTGGTAAACGGAACGAAGGTGCTTAACAGTTCCAGATCCCGATATATGGTGCGTTCTGTCGTCTCACAGCGCTCTGCAAGCTCGCGGCCGATAATACCCGGTTTACCCTGAATCAGCATAATAATACGAAGTAATCGAATTAATCTTTCCGTCATGTCAGCACCCCATAGTTGTATTGGTCAATTATACCTTTCTAGGTCCAATTAACTAATCCCTTCTTTTAGATGTCAAATGTTGAAAATTAACAATTTTGTTTAGTTCTAAGGTTTAGTTCAGAGAATACCTAACTCTTCCGCTTCATCGTTCTATATTTCTGGCTATGCAGCGCTTTACGTGATTCGGAGGTCATAGGCGCTTCCCCGAAGCTCTCTAACTGTTCGTAGAGCAGCAAGGACTCGGTACGGAGATCTGCGTCGTCAGTCAGGACAGCCATGCGAAGCAGATCATCAGCTTGAGCTTGCAGCATGGTAATTCCTGCATCATTGCGGCCTTGATCGAAAGCCTCCATTGCCTTCTCGATGGTCAGAGCGGTCTCCGTAATTTTCATCTGCTTTTCTACAATCGTGTCCATCGGCATGGCGAGCAGTTCCAGATCTTTCGTAAATGATGCAGAAATGTCGAGTTGTACCTTGCAAGGTTTTACGCTATCGGTCACATCCATATATTCCAGCTCCAGCTGCAGAATAGGATGAATGCCTTCCGTTTGCGGAAAGAAAGTCATCTCAATGAGAAGCGACTTCACTTCCTGGTCATAAATATCTCCGAGATTGTACATGTTGCCATTCTTCTGATCGACTGGCTTGTACCCGTATACATTTTGCAGCTCTGCTGCTTCAGTTGATTGCAGCTTTAAACGCATGTTTTGCCCCAGAACAGACAGCACGCCTTGAAGTTCCTTAGCGAAAATGCTCGGGATATCATCAGGTTTTTCAATATAATAAAAGTTACCTCCGCCTCCGTCAGCGATTCCTTCCATTAATTCTTCATCAAATTGATGACCAACACCTAACGCCGATATGCCGATCCCCATGCTTTGGTATTCTCTTGCAATGCGGGACAATTTACCTCGATCTGTAATCCCTTCATTGGCGTAGCCGTCGGACAAGAGCAGCACTCGGTTTACCATGCCTTCCTGCTTCGCCTCCGCAACATATTGAGCTCCCAGAATAAGGCCGCCGCTTAGGTTAGTGCTTCCTCCCGGCTCTATAGCTGCTATTTTGCTTTTCATTCCGTCTTTATAGATAACTTTCTCCGGTGAAAATACCGTTTCAACCTCATCATCAAATGCCACCATACTTAGCAGATCTCCCTCGGCCATCTGATCGGTCACGTATTGGCAAGCTTTCAGACTATACGCAAGAGGCTGGCCCGACATGGATCCGCTTCGATCAAGAATAAGGCCTACATTGATTGGAGCTCTTTCGCATTGAATAGCCGCCGCACCTTTTAACTCTAACAGCAAGTAAGTCTTCTCTGCCCCACCGCAAGGATAATATTCACGGTTCCAACGATGTGCGATTGTTACAGCTTCTGTCATTTCTATACCACTCCCTCAACTTGATATAGCCAGCATAACAAACGGCTGTGACAGAAGAATGTCACCAAACATTTGTTCCAATAAACACCAAAATAAAAAGGGGACCACATGGCCCCCTTCGGTCTACAGCTTTACATATTTCTGATGTTGGAGAAAATACAACCCCATCTCCTTCACCGGATACCCGAATGTCTTATTCCATTCCTCAGCATAAACCTGCACCTGCGGTTTATAGAATCGGACAAAGTCCGCTTCCTGCTCGGATTCGAATACATCGGTCTTAAAATCGACAATGACCCAGCCATCTTCTTCTTCAAACAAGAAATCGATGACGCCTCTTACATACAGCTGTTCGCCTAGACTCCCATTTGCTTCATCCAGTTGTTTTGAAAGGTACAAGGTCACTTCATGCAGCCTCTGCTTAGCATTTAAGCTTCGCTTCCACAGATCGCCCTCCGTAACTTGCCGGATCATAGCTGACGCAATCGGAATCCAATCCAACGCAACTCCTTCTTGCTCTGCCAAGTACGCAATATATGGCTCTAGCTCGGAGGCTTCAATAGCTCCTGTTCCGATCATCTCCAGACAACGGTGAACAAGACTGCCAAAAGCCTGCCCCCTCCCTTCAGATGACCATTCCGGCGCAGACCCAGCACTCTTGGTCAGAGCCGTTACCGAGACTCGCTTGTAAGATTCTTGACCAATTGCATCTCGACGATTAGATAAGTCCTGCTCCAATTCTTCTAATCGCGGCTCTCCTGTATAGATGGGTCTTGGTGAAGGATTCTGTTTCATAACCATCAACTCTGGAACATGTTCATCTTTACTGTCCACCAACGGGCTCCAAGGACATAAATCGGGTTGACTAGGATATAGGCTAACAACTAGCAGCTGCTTGGCACGTGTAGCGGCAACATATAGTAATCGGTCCCTCTCGGCGTTCATGAATAGCCGTTCTCGCTCACTCATTGCGGTCCATCCCGGAGGCTGTGCAATGATTTCTTCTTGGAACTGATATTGCTTCCTTGTGATCGTAAAATAACCTTCTGCTGGCGAACTCATGCGGTTAATATATTGCTTGGCATCATGATCCGATTCTCCGCATGGACAAGCCAGAAATACAACTGGAGCCTCCAGTCCCTTGGCCTTATGCAGGTTCATAATTCGGACAGCGCCGCTGCTGCCTGCGATCAAGCTCATGGTCTCAGGACCTTTGCCTTGTACCAATTGACGAAGCCGCTCACTTAAGGCAGCCCAACTTCCAACAACATCCGGCTGAGTCTGCAAAAGGTGAACCAGTCTTAGTATAGAGCCTGCTCGGGTAGCTCCCGCTTCTTGTACTGCCGCATAGGTTAGCAGACCACAATCCTCCAAAATCATTATCAATGCAGCCATCGCGGGATATTGTTTCGTCCATTCCTTGTATTGTCTCAACTTTAGCAAGGCTTCTGCCACTGGCTTTTCTTCTAGTGAACAATTATTAAGCTCAGGAACGAGATAATATGAGAACTTATAACCTGCCTGCCGGTAAGCAAATAAGGCGCTGTCACTGATTCCAAAGAGCATACCTCGAAGTACGGCAAGCAAAGCTACGTTATCCGTTGAGTCCTGAAGTACAGCCGTCAGTTCAGCAATAACAAGCATTTCGTAATACAAAGCGGCACTTCCGGCGGTATCTGCCGGTATACCGTATCGATCCAATTCTTCTTCATACAGATGCAGGAATTCTTTGGTCTTCGTTAAGATAAGAAAATCTCCCGGCACCGCATGACGGTAAATAAACTGTCCTGTGCGAGTGTCTTTTTCTTGAATACGGAGATTGCCATTACTGCATGCCCACGAGATGTAGGCTGCAATCTGCTCCGCATCTGCTTCTGCTGTCTTCTGTTTGCCTCCAGATATTTTCGGGTAAGTCAAAGTTCGAACGCCATACAGGGAAGCCTCTTCTTGAGGATCAACTGTCTGTGTGTCCATATGTACAAATCCCGCCTGTACCTCTGTTGCGGAAACCGGAAATTTGTCCAGAAAGGTATCATTAACGAATTGGCCAATAACATCGACTGAGCGAAAATTACTGGAGAGAGTCAGCAGCTCCCCGCATGCTGCCACCTTGTCTTTCACTTCGTTATAGATGGAAATATCTGCTCTTCTGAAACGATAGATGGATTGCTTGGGATCACCTACGATAAAGAGGGACCCGGGACGAGGCTGCACTTTTTTCCAATCCTGAATATCCGCCTCCATCTCATCTGCCGCCAGCAGAAACATCATTTCTGCTTGAATAGGATCCGTATCCTGAAATTCATCGATAAGGAGACGCCGGTACCGCTTGGCAAAATATGTCCGTACCTCCGCATGTTCTCGAAGCATAGCCGTTGCTTTTTCCAAAAAATCCTGAAAGCTAACAAGTCCGGCACTTTGTCTTCTTTGTTTACAATACTGTACAGCAGGCAGGATGAAGGAAATGAATTTCGGATACAGATACTCCCGCCAATCTTCGAGAAAAGGAAACAAGACTTGAATCTGCCACTCTTGAAATCGTTCGTTAAGTTCCTTGGCTTTTTTCTTGTCCGTCCAACGATTCTGAGTAACGGAAAGCTTGCGTTCGAAACGTTTGGCCATGCGGAGCAAAGCAAACTCGTCTTCTTCAAAGTTCATATACCGTTCATTCCGCTTAGTATGTCGAACGACCTTCTGGAGAGCATCCCATCCTTTCTCCGGTTCCGTTGTCGGGATATAAGGATAGGCTGCATCCACAAGTGGAAATAGAGATAATCGAATACGGTCGAAGTCAGGCCGCTGAACAGACGGGTCAATTCCGATATGCACATCTGAATATTTGGATACATCTTCATAAGCGCTGCGTAAAGTAACCACATCAACGCCCAAATTCAAGAGTTCTTCCAGCTGACTCTCTTGACCGGTTACCCTTAGGTGCAACAGATATTCTTCCCAGCATAGCCCCCGAAACTCTTCCTCTAATGGTTCATCCAACTCGACAAAATCGGGATCTAACCCGGATTCAATCGGACGCTCACGCAGCAGCATACCGCAGAAAGAATGAATGGTCCCGATAAAGCATTCATTGACATGGCGTAGCGCATGATGAATTCGTTCTTGTTCCTCGCCTAAGGAGCCTTTCCTGCCCTCCCGTTCAAGCGCAAGACGGAACCGTTCACGAAGCTCATCCGCTGCCTTATTCGTAAAGGTAATAGCGGCAATCTCACTCATTACCGCTTTTCCTGATCGGATCAGCTGTAACATACGGCCAACCAGACTCGTTGTTTTACCTGAACCAGCACCGGCTTCAACCAGGAATGTTGTATCCAGATCCAATTGTATTCTCTCGCGCGCTACATAATCACTTGGTCTACTCAATGCTCTCCACCTCCAGGAGCGACTGCAGAATGGAAGTATTCTCCTCGAAGGTACGCTTCTCTTCCATCCATTCCGCATGCGGCCCGCATACCCGGTTATAATGACACCACTTGCATTTGGATTTATCTTGGGTTGGCACATACACGCCGCTCCGCATGGAGTCTAGCAGCAGACCAACAATATAAGCAAGTTCCTTGCGGCGATTCTGGATTTTGACAACTTGCTCGCCTTGTCCTCTGACCGTCGGGAATAGATAGGCTGATTCCGTCACCACGGCCTGTTCATCAAAACCGGACTGCCGCATCCACTCTTCCGCAGCTACTGCATACAGCGCGTGCTGCAGCTGTGTCCCCTCATTGAAATAGCTGGACTCGCTGTATTTGTTCGGGTTACCTGTCTTGTAATCGATAATTCGATACCTATGAGGGCCAACTTGATCGATTCGATCCACAAAACCTTTCATACGAATGTGTAATTCATCTTCCAGCTTGATCAGTAATGGCTCGCCATGAATGGCAAGTTCCTGTTCAAACAAGATAGGTCGATCCGAGCACCCAAGTTCACGTTTATAGTACACTTCAATATCCTCATGCAGCTCACGGCACTCTTTCTCAAATAGAAAAGGCGAGTGAAAAGGAACCGTATCTGCAAATTTCGTAATGACTTCATTCGTAATCTTATATAACTTATCCCGGTCATGAAGAATCTGACCTTCCCTATCTCTATCGGCCTCATAGAGATATCGGTAATAGACTTCATGCAGCAGCGTCCCCCGCTGATCGGGTCTAAGCCAAGCAGATGGATCGTGTTCATTGGCTTCTTTCGGCCACAGTCCAAGCTCATAACTGAAATAGTACTGCATCGGACATCTAGCATAATGCTCCAAGCGGCTTGCACTAATTGCAGGGGATTCGCTCGAACGGTCAGTATTTAGATCTACACGGGATATCCAGCCATCATATTGGCTTAATCGTTTCGCCCGCCTTGCCAAGCTAGCGCGCCGGCCATGTGAAAGCATCGTTTTTACCCGCTCGACAGCCTCTAAACCATTGATCCATCCAGCCGTACCATTACGTCCAGCAAGTTCCTGGCTCCAGCGGTCACCTTGATCCAGAGCGTCGTTTGCGTTTGAGCACCAATAGCCGATTGGTTCACCTAGGTCAGCATGGAGAGCAGTAAAATCCGCCTCCTCATTCCCTGTCTTTATCCGATACGTTTGAAGCATTTCGAAAGCAGGGTGAATCATCTCTTTATCTAACGGATCATAGCAGGAGCAGCTCATCGTTACCTGTCCGCGGAACTTTCCGATTGTTGCATCACATTGAAGACGTGATTGCTGCATGCGATCAACAGATAGTTGTAATGCTGGACTGATTCGAACTCGTTCCTCATCCAGAAGAACGGGATCCTGTCTGGTTCCTGATGACCAGCTTCGTTCATCCATACCAACGATATAGGTATTTTCCCTTCCGGAATATCCTCCACTGGACAAGGAAGAAATGTGAAGCTTCCCTGGTTCAGGAATGGATGTAACATAAGTTCGGATGTTGCTGATGACTTCTTTGGCATAACGAAGGGCCAGATCTTTCTGGATATAAACTTCATCGCCTCCCGTTAAGGATTCTGCTATTTGTCGTAATTGCTTAGCGACCTTCACGTCTTCCTCACTATTGGCAGAACCAAAATGTTCAACGAATGAAGCGGCCGCTCGAATGATTGATCCAACTGTCCATCTCTCAGAAGCAGAGTCAGGCAAGAAACTCCATATCGATTGGAAAACCTGTCTTACGCTTTCTGTTAAATGTTGTACAGCTTCGTCTGACCCTTGTTGCGGAAGTAATAACCTGTCGTATCGTTCACGCCCACTTCCAATTCCGAGACGCTCTAAATAGCTGGCCCATCTGCTGTTATTTCCCGCTTCATCATATTTTCTAAATGAAATCGTACCTTCTAGGAGCATCATTAGGATAGGTTGAATTGGAAAATCATTGTCCACCCAGTTCATAAACTGCATAGCCGCTCGCCCCGCCGAACATATCTCAAGTGGAAGTCCTTCTGCAAAGGTACAAGGCAAACCATGTGCATAGCTTAACGTATAAAAAATGCCGGCATATTGCTCGTAATCGGATACCACCACTTCCACTTGATCTAATCTGATCTGCCTGGACATGACTCTTCTGAAGACTTCCCTGGCCTCAGCTATTGCTCCGGAAACATGAAACATTTCCACCCGCTCCGCAGGAAAACCCGACTCCTTGGTGTAGAACGGTTTACCAATGTCAGGCACCTCCACATAAGCTCCTGCCAGCTTCTCAAGCATTTTTTTGGAGATGAGATCAGGCAAGGCGTGCGGGAAGACCAAATAGTGGACATGCTCCCTTGACGGTTGAACAAAGGCATTTAATCCAGCAAAGTCCACCAACTGCTGATCGCAAAGGGTTTCTTCATATCTGCGATACAGCTCTTTCAGATAGATTCCTTTACGAGTATCTAGGAACGAATCGATTTGTAAGGTATGTGAGCCGACGCCTGCCATTCGAAGCTCTGAAATTGCTTGATGCATCAGCCTCACAACACCGGGCTGAATGAGATCAAGTGGGATATAGCTATCTGTTTCATTCGCTAGCTCATGCATAAGAGAGTGAATAAGCCAGTATGTGCGACTGCTGTCTGCATATTGAACTTTTTCTCGATGAAGCTGGTAGGCCGTATGTTCAAGAATTAACGATTCAATGGTATGAACAATGACGTTTACCAACGGCTGCCCCGATCTAACAATCCGTTCTAACATCTGATGTCCTTGTGCAAAGGATGGAACAAGAAGTATTTTCTTCTGTAAGGGGTACTTCACAAGATATTGCCTCAGCCATTCCATTTCTTCAGCTGTATGCATCCATTCCTCGAAAGCTAGCATTGTCACTCTTCAAAGTACCCCTTTCGATCCGTAGGTGAATGTTTAAACACTCCATACCGATTAAACTGACTGTTTGAGTTTTGTCCAAATGTTTTGTCTGGTTTTCTGTTTCTTGTTATTAGAAGCCTGCCATATCGAGTCCGGCTTCTTTACTTGAATTGTATACGGTCTATTATTGCTTTGAAGATGATTGTAATGGTCATGACGGAGCATCCACTGCCTGCATGCTGTACAATGCCATGCCGTACATGGGATATAGTCGGAATGATTGTTTTTCGTTATTTTCAGATCCACTTGACATTTCACGAGAACAACGGCGCATTTCCTGCACATCTCTTCATGATCAGCAAGAACGAGATCAATGAAATCAAGCTTAATTTTATTTGGAGTTTGTCTATTAACGGACGGGGCAGATGCTGCTGCTCGACTTAAGGCAGGCAGTTTAGGAGCTGCAGAAGATACTTGAGACTGTATAATCCAGCTTCGATTATTGGAATCCATTATTTTCTGAAAAGCTGACAGCACGTATCCCTTGTCGCACTTATTACAGTACAACACGTCAGTCATAAGAAATGTGGAATGCTTTCTCGTCTGATTGGCTGCATAGGAAACCTCTAACTTGCGTGCTGTTACATTACTGTTGCAAGATCTGCATTTCAATATGATTTGCTCGATGAGCTCAACACTTCTAAGTCGGTTAATACTCACTGCAGCCACCCCTCCTCTAATTGCTTCACTCCTCAACTTTCGACATTCTCCCTGCAATCCCTTTTTAAGGAAGTACCTAATACCTAGATCTGTGGTCTCAGTATATTTATCCACGTAACTCCATCATAAAGCACCGTTGATGGCAACAGATTGTCAGCGAATGAATGTTCTGGAACGTCCAAAGCAAAAACACCTTCAAAAGTTATCCTCCGTATTCTTACGCTGAGGCCTCCTCTTGAAGGTATTTTAATTTACAACTAAGCGATACAATTCCCTAGTAAATAAAAGAACAGCCCTACTCACAGGCTGTTCTTACTAAGGATTCAATTTCTGTACAATACATTCAATCCACGAAGGTATAGATTCTAATCGATAAGTTACTGTACCATGATCTGCCCCTAATATAATCCTGCCTTCTGATTGACTATTATCAATCACGATCAAGTGATCAATTAGTTGAAGCTGAGAGAGCAAGTTTTGGATAGAGGTATCATGGCGCCTTTTAATATCTTCGGAGGGAATGTGATGTCCACCATTTTTAACACGGACAGCTACCCTCTCGATATTCAAATGATAATCGCCTAGACCAACATAAAACATGGTAACTTCGAATCCGTTCATTTTGGCATCTCGCATGAGCCGAATGACATTCCCGCCAGCCAACGTTGTTTCTATTGAAAAATCCCTACCATTACGAATACATTCCCTAGCTAATTTAATGGCTTCTTTCCCTGCAGTCACTTTACGACTCTCCGGATGTACCGAATCAATGCCCCTTGCCAGTGCATCGGGATCAATATTAACGCTTATTCCAAGACGGTCAACAATAAGATTTCGTATGGTGCTTTTCCCGCTTCCATTGTTCCCCGCAAAAACGTACATCATCGGTGATAGTTCATGCATGAGGGGAATCCTGTCCGGTCACAGGGATAACATGACCGTCATTATATTCCTTCACAATCTGGCCTTCTAACGTTTTATAGACAATGTATGTTTCGTTTGCCTTGGCATCCAGCTTAGCACGATCACCAGTGAGCTTGATAAGTTTTTGCAGGTCTTTGATTTGATTCATACGTTTCACCGCCCTCGTTAAACAACTACGACATTTGATTCTTATTATAACACAATAAAGCATACGCCGAATAAACAACCCTCCTGGTCAGCTTTTGACCAAGCGGGAACTTATCTATGTTTTAAATAATACACAGTTTTTTGAACAACTTGTTGACCAAACGGATTTATTAGCTTTGGCACCGAATAGATCCTCTCATTATTCCTGGTAGTTAAAAATATGTCGTTTAGACTAAACTGAGAAATACCTATACCCACAAAGGCTCTACTAATCCATACAGAAGATAATTGAGAACCAGTTGGGTACGTAAAACGAAATCCGACTCATCATGATCGACGATTTCTTTAAGGTTTATCGTTTATCAACTCTTTTTTTAAAAGATTATATAGAGGAATCGACCTTATCTTATATGTTCCGTAAATCAAAAGGTTTTATGATACTTAGCATTTCTCTCCTGTTGAAGAAAGCTCAGGAATGTTTCTTCATCCATGGGATTTGAAATACGATAGTGATCCGACGTCCAATTTTTTGCGGGATGTTCAGACAAAATCCAATCAGGTGGCACCCTCATTAATACCGCAAAGAAACTAATCAACCTAACATCAATTTCAAATTCCTCATCGGTAGAAATGATACTACGTATTTATACCTGCTTTCTTTTTTAATAGCTTCTTGCAATAGGAATATAACACCATGTAAAACCAAATAAAAGCCATACCAATTAAGGTATGAATTATCAACTGTAAATTTTAGATTAATTCACTAACTCAAACTTCTCCAATCGTCTCTCGCTTCAAATTCAGAGTATCAATTGAAGCATAACACTCAATGATTCTCCCCTATTGTAATCTAAGGGCTCCATGTGCATAAAAAATCACGTCTTCTCCTTTCCTGTTCGTTTCTGAACGCTCTGGACAGCTTACAGCAAGAGGAATACAAGTGATGCTTGATAAATACGCAGCACTTGCAAATATGGAGAATATAACGCCACACAGATTTCGTCATTCATTCTGTAAAAACCTAGCCAACTCTGGAGCACCAATTGAAATAGTAAGACGATTAGCAAGACATGAAAATATCCAAACAACAGCAATCTATATTGACCCGAGCCATCAAGAACAGATTAATGCGTTAAGAAAAATGTAAAGCCATTACCTTAATTAAATTACAATAAGTCAGTTTTACTGCATTGGTACAATATCGCATTACACCATACGACATCTCCTTCACTATTTTACCTACCCTTTATTTGGAAGTTCTAATATAATAGACTTGCTACTATTTCACTATTTTAATGGGGGCTATGTCGTATTATGTCCAAAGTTAATGCAAACGTTATTATGAAAACTTTAGATTGGTCATATGAAAAAGCTGTTAACGGTTTTACAGGATTTGATTCAGCAGAAGAGTTAGCTCAAAATTACCTAAAGAATTCAAAGGATATTAATGAAGCGGTTGATTCATTAATCCGTTGGCAGGTATCAAAATCTGCAACATCTGGTTTTATAACCGGTATTGGTGGAGCGATTACAATGCCTGTTGCTATTCCAGCTAATATTGCGAGCGTCATGTTAGTACAGGTTCGAATGATTGCAGCTATTGCGCACATGGGTGGTTTTGATCTACGAGATGACCAAGTAAAATCATTTGTTTATATTTGTCTATGTGGAAATGGTGCGAAGGATATATTGAAAGAGGTAGGAATTGTAATCGGAACCAAGCTTACACAATCAGCTATTCGAAAGCTATCTTCAGCAGTCATTACTAAAATAAATCAAACCGTTGGATTCAGACTTTTGACCAAATTTGGACAAAAAGGTGTTATAAACCTAGGTAAAGCAGTTCCCCTTGTTGGAGGTATTGTTGGAGCAACCTTTGATGGAACGGCTACAAGAACAATTGGGAAGGTCGCTAAACAAGCATTTATTATTCAATAGAATAAAATCTATAATTCTCTTTTTTAAAGCCCAGAAAGTGGGCTTTTTTATTGAAGTAATACTTAAAGCATCAATGGGAATCTCTAAAAAACCAATATTTCGTCATCTGATCTCATTTTAAATCATTCTATCGTACGAATGCTATAAAACCTTATGTTTCCTTGCTTCAACACATATTATCTTGTATTTTCGCATTATCTAAGATTTTGAAATAAAGAACGACAAAACCTTTGCTACAGTTAGAAATACTTGATATTACATTATCGGAATCGGACAATATTAATATCTTCGGTCGCAACATGGCTATACAACTTGTCCATGCACGAAACCGAAACGAGCGCAGCGAATAGAGGTTCAAGACTACGCTCTGTACCTTCGCTTCGGTGGCTACCGCACACTTTGCTGACGCAAAGTGTGCGGTGCCTTAGACACTCGCTTATGCTCGAGATTTAAGGCGTGCTGAGACGAGAGGAATTTATAAAGTGTCCTATTTTTTCTCTAATATATATAAATTAGGTCACTTACGATTGATTATCAATCGGCAACTTATTTATTAAGGAAATGGTTTTCCACCCTTTTTCATTTACTGCAATCAATACGCCCTGGTCATAAAACACACTTCATCATCAGTATTAAAATGTTCAAAGAACGATTTCTGCTCGTCAGAGATAACGCCATTATGCATATACGCACTAATATCTGCTTTAGCAGGTAAAGGGAATGGGTTAATATTATCTGCGTTCTAATACCTTGAATGTCCTTTGCAATCGTCTCTTGAACCGCCTTCCCTTGCTTCAGCAGATGTATTGATAATACGCCAACGAAGGAACAACCTTTTCTTGCAGTTATGTTTGTTCAATACATCTTTAAATTCGTATCCGCTATAAAGAGTCCTTGTAATTGCATTTGTCCCATCAAGAATTAAAATATTACCAAGCTTTGCATAATTAATCCTTGCTGAGCAAAGTATGTTTGCCTTATTTGCCCTCCTATCTATAGAAGCTGCACCTTTATTATTAAAGATGTTGATGAACCTCCTCATTTTTACATAAGCATCTTGATTCTGATTAAACGATGCAACTGTCAATTTCGTTAATATTTCTTTAAATTGAATACAATCAAATTCATTCTTAATGAATCGCTCTAAAGGCTCAGTTGCAGTGCCTGTATTAAATTTCAATTCTTTTGTCACTAATTGCATAATCATATTCCGACCAAACAGACACGCACGCCGTCTATTGTTTAATATGCCATAAAATCGCTCTACTTCTGCAATAAGATTGATTAAGCATAGTATATAAAATCCAATCTCCCGAACAACAGGGTGAAAGTATTATGATGTAAGAAATTACCTGCAGCATTCTCTCAAAACAAAAAACTCGCTCAACGATTGAGCGAGTTTTTTCACATCTATTAATGCGCGGCCGCAGGCCGCTCCTTCGCCTTATCCGACTCGATCGCGTTGCGAGTCGCAGCCTCTTTATCCTGGCTGAGCTCCTCGATCGTCTTCGTCTTCAGGCGCGCAGCGCCCTGATAATTCTCCCGCGTTGGCAACAAATCTCCACTTGCCAACCGCTCCTCCGCTGCCGCGATAGCATCCTTATACTGCGGCAGCCACTTCGCCTGCGCGACGAGCATCTCATCGGCCATCTGCCAGATCTCCTTCGGATTACACACCGCGCCGGTGAGCGGGTCCATCATCATCGCTTGGCGCAGCAGCTTGTCGTCGCCGTGGACGGCGGCTTCTACGGCCATGCGTTGGACGGAGATGCTGACGTTGCAGACGGCTGCTGGGCCGAGAGGCAGGTCGCCGACAACCGGCATGTTGATGCCGTTGCGGTCGACATAACCCGGCGCTTCGATAATGGCATCGTCCGGCAGGTTGGTGATGACGCCGTTGTTCACGACGTTGAAGTGACCGCGGTACACTCGGCCTGTCTCGAGACCTTCAATAATGTAAGAGCCATGCTCTTCGCCGCGGTTCTCGGCCGTGTACTTGAACGGCTCTGCCTTCATCCAGTTCGGGAAGTCGGTCTCGAACCAGTTGCGGCCTTCGGTGCAGACGCGGAGGTAGCCGCCGGTCTCGCCGTTGATCCATACGCCAAGATCGATCCAGTCCTTGATCTCATCGGCGCGTTTGCGGTACCAAGGCACGTATTCGCTTAAGTGGCCATTCGATTCAGTGGAGTAGTAGCCGAAGCGGCGCAGCATGTCGATGCGGACCTTTTCGGTCTGAGCGAATTCCGGCACCGCTTCGAATGCTTCCAAGAGATCCCCCGTACGGTCAACGCCATCCGTCTTCACGGAGATGTACCAAGTCTGATGGTTAATGCCCGCACAGATAATGTCGACGTCCTTCTTCTCCCGGCCCAGCGCACGCGCGATTTGGTGGTGTCCGCCTTGTACGCCATGGCAGAGGCCGATGGTACGTACACCACCGTACTTGTTGCAAGCCCAAGTCAGCATCGCCATCGGGTTCGCGTAGTTGAGCAGCAGCGCATTAGGTTCCGCTACCTCGCGGATGTCCTTGCAGATGTTCAGCATTTCGGCAATGCCGCGCTGGCCGTACATGATGCCGCCCGCACATAGGGTATCGCCGACGCATTGGTCGATGCCGTATTTGAGCGGAATGTCGATATCGTATTGGAACGCTTCAAGTCCGCCAATCCGTACCACGCAGAACACGTAACGCGCATCCTTAAGCGCCTCTTTGCGGTTGGTTGTTGCTTGGATCTCAATGGACAAGCCATTTTCGTTGATGTCTCTTTGGACGAGCTGGGTTACCATGTCGAGATTATGTTCGTTAATGTCTGTAAAAGCAACCTGGATATCCTTGAACTCCGGCACGGCGAGCAAGTCTCTCATCAACCCGCGAGTGAACCCGATACTTCCCGCACCTACGAATGCCACTTTAAAACTCATAAAAAACGCCTCCTCTTCGCCTATAAGGGTGTTGTCTTTCGTTACCCTTATTCTAACAGGCGGAAAAAGAAGGCGTTTCCACATTCGCAACAGCTTGCGTTAGATGTTGTCAACTATTTCAACTTCATAATCGGTCCAGCTGGTAATCGTATTCTTGGATTTACGGTATTCCGCAGGCGAGATGCCCGTCATTTTCTTGAACAGCATGCTGAAATATTGGCGGCTGTTCAGCCCGATATGATCCGCCACTTCAATGATGGGTACATCGGTCCGGGCAAGCAGCATTTTGGCTTTATCCATACGCAAGTCCACCAGATATTCATTGATGGTCTTGTTCATATTCGATTTGAAAATACGCTGGAGATAGACGGGGTGCAGATTAACGGCGGCCGCAATATCCTTGGCTTGGATCGCCGTATCGTAATATTGATGAATGTATTCCGTTGCTTGACGCACGTAATGATGGATTTGGCGCTCCGTGCTATTTTTCGCCTCAACGGCAACCAGCCTTCCAACGCGGACGAGCAGCTGGGACATCAGAAGATTGGTCATCATCTCGCGCCCCTGCTCCTTGCCTTCCCCGCCTAGATCCAGCTCAAACACGAGATTCCGCAGGTTCACTTGAATATCTTCATAGTCTCTCAGCACGATGGTATCGAGCCGCTGCTCCAGCAGCTTGGAGAACATCGGATTATGATTGGCCAGCTGGTTCATCGAGGGATAGATGCCGTCGCAGGGCTGGAACCCAAACTCTACGTTCAGCATCCGGCACGGACTGCCGCTCTCCACAATCAGCCTATGCGGCACGCCGGCGTTCAGCATAATAAGATCGCCTTTGCGCATCGCGATAACGTCCTTATTCGTCTCCACCGTGCAGTTTCCGGAAATGACGTACATGAACTCCGTCCAGTCGTGCTGGTGGAAGCCCATGTGGAAATCCTCCCACTGCTTGTAGTAATACGCCATGATCTTGGGCCGGAACTCCCCGTCTCTCCACTTTGCATCGTAAAAGCTGTTCGCATTCATGCTTTCCCCACCTTTGCAGCCGGTATAGCCTCTAAGGTCAGCATATACCTGCCGGCAAGGAAGGTCAACGCTTCCCTCTCTCCTCGTTCCATTGCTCCGGATAGATCACGAAATACCTGGTCCCCGGCTTCACCGTATAATGCTCGGTTGTAATGCCGTACAGCTTCAAGCGTTCCTTCAATCTTCGATAGTAGCTGTCGAGTCTGCCTCTATCCTTCTTGTTGCCCGGCTCGAGCTCCTGCTTGTATCTGGCCATGAAGATCATCTCGGAGGTACAGGACAAGCCTTCGGTAATCATTCGGAATAACACGCACACATCTGCGGCAGACAGCTCCATAGCCTCGCCCCTCGCCAGCCATTCCCCTTTGCAGAGGTCCAGATAAATATCGTAATGCAGCGGACGATGCTGATCATACACCTGCTGGAGCTGCTGAGCCGTCCCAGCCTCTTTCCAGCCCTCCGCATCCGAATGGATGTAGGCCAGCACCTTTTTCCGCCTTGCCTCTATCGTTACTATCGCGCATCTCTCTTCCGTCATATTCACGTTGCTGCTTCCTCCTAGCCCTTCCCTAACTGAATCATTTTCCGATGCAAATACCCCGCTAACGATAAGCGAGGTACTTTACAAAAATTTAACCGTTATTTCGCGAAAAAGGTTGCAGCCTTATCCCGGTGCTCGGCCGTAATATGCGAACTGATGGCCTTATAGGCAACGAAAATCGCCGTAGCATCATCCCCGTAACCGATAACCGGGAAAATATCCGGTACAAGGTCGATCGGCAGAATCCAGTAGGCTAGCGCGCTGATTGCGGTAACCTTTACTTTTACCGGGGTATTGGGGTCCATCGCGCAATAGTACATCGCCACCGCTTCATGGGAGAAAGGCACCTTGCCCGCGTATTTTCTCACCTTGGACCAGAAGCCTTTGTTTACGTATTTCACTTGCTCCTCGTAATCGCCAATCTTGGCGGACCAGGAGTCGGTATCGACCTCTTCCTCCTGCCTTACCGAAGGAGGCGATTCTACGCTGCTTGCAATCTCTTCATCCGACAAGTCGGCCGGAATAACCTCCTCTTGAATGAAGCTTTCGTGGCATGCTTCGCATTTGGCCTGCCTCAGCTTCAAAGCGTCAACCTGATTTTTGTGACCGCAACTTGGACATTCAACCGTAATTTCCGACATAGAGAGCCGCCCTCCTATTTGAAAATAGTTCTATATTCGCTTCCCGATATACAGCTGGATTGGACGTAAGCCGGGCTTGTACAAGCCCTCTTATATCATTAAACAGAAAAACCAATCTTTAGACAATTAACTTTGGTTTATTTTTGCATAAAAAATCCAGCCTTTGGGTCACAATAGCTGTTGGGTGCTAAGCGGTGCCCGACTACCAACACGAATAAAGGAGAGGTATACGTATGGCAAAGCCGGACAATCGCGCGGACAATGCAGAACATCTGCAGGAGCATATCGCTAACACGCAGCAAAATATCCAGGAGACTGAACAGTATTTAAACGAGTTCAGCTCGGAGATCAGCGGCACGGAGCAAAACCAGCTCGAGGAAAAGAACGAACGCCGCAGAGAAAGCGTTGCGGAATTCGAAGAAGAGCTCGCAGACGAAGAGGGCTAACAGTTAGGCCACAGAAGACTTCCGCGTTCGGCGGAAGTCTTCTTTTTCATGTTCGCAACCTATGCTATACTGTCGCTAATTAGCTGCGAATCACGCATTCGACAAAGGAGCAGGCCCTAATGAACTTCGATCAATGGATCGCACCCGAACAATATAACATCAGCTCTGAGATTGAGCGCCACAAGTCGGACAAGCTTGCGCTCCGCTTGCTGGACGATCAGGGCCATACCACGTCAATTACATATAACGACCTGCTGAAGCAGGTGAACCAGCTGGCGGGCGGCTTGAACGAGCTTGGCCTGGCAAAAGGCGACCGCGTCCTCGTCATGGTTCCAAGAACCATCGAAGCGTATATGATCTACGTAGCCTGCTTGAAGCTTGGCCTTGTCATTATTCCATCCTCCGAAATGCTCCGGGCGAAGGATCTGTCCTACCGTCTCCAGCATTCCGAAGCGCGTGCGGTTATCGCGTGGGCCGAAGGTGCCGCTGAAGTAGACAACATTACGGAAGAGCTGCCGGCGCTGCAGTTCCGGATTGACGCAAGCGGCGGCGGACAAACCGATGGCTGGATCACCCTAGGCTCTTTAATGGAAGGACAGCCGGAAGAACGCGAAGCCGAAGCTACCCACCGCGATGATATGGCGATTCTCGCTTATACGTCGGGGACAACCGGCAATCCGAAAGGCGTCGTTCACAGCCACGGCTGGGGCTACGCGCATCTGCGCATCACCGCTGCTTGGCTAGGCATCCAAAGCTCCGATCTGGTCTGGGCAACCGCTGCGCCAGGCTGGCAGAAATGGATCTGGACGCCTTTCTTATCCGTGCTGGGCAGCGGCGCAACCGGCTTGATCTATAACGGATCGTTCAGCGCGGAGCGTTACTTGCGGATCATTCAGGAAAACCAGGTTCAGGTGATGTGCTGCACGCCAACCGAATACCGCATTATGGCGAAGACGGATGGCTTATCCGGTTACGACCTGTCGTCGATCCGCAGCGCGGTATCGGCCGGCGAGCCGCTTAACCAAGCCGTAATCAAGCAGTTCGAAGAGCTGTTCGGCTTCATCATCCGCGACGGCTACGGCCAGACGGAAAATACGCTTCTAATCGGCAATCTAAAGGATTCCCCGATCAAGATAGGCTCCATGGGCAAGTCTATCGTTCCGGGTCTCGTCGAGATTATTGATGACGAAGGCCGTCCGCAGCCGATGGGGGAGGTCGGCAGTATTGCCGTTCATACCGACATGCCTGCCCTGTTCAAGTCGTATTACAAGGATCCCGAACGTAAAGGCGCCAACATCGTTGGTTCGTATTTCATCACCGGCGACCGCGCGAGCAAGGATGAGGAAGGTTATCTATGGTTCGAAGGCCGCGGGGACGATATCATTATCAGCTCCGGCTATACGATTGGTCCGTTTGAGGTCGAGGAAGCCTTGCTCCGCCACCCTTCCGTTAAGGAATGCGCGGCTGTCGCAAGTCCGGATGAAATCCGCGGCCATGTCGTAAAAGCGTTTATCGTCCTGAGGGACGGCGTCTCCGGCTCCCCCGAGCTGGTCAAAGAGCTGCAGGATCACGTCAAATCCGTAACGGCTCCTTACAAATATCCGCGTAAAATCGAATTCATTAACGAGCTGCCGAAAACCAACTCCGGCAAAATCCGCCGAATCGAGCTTCGCCAGCGCGAAGCGTTTCTGAATTCTTAAGCAAAATAACAGCCGCTATTCAAGCCGAGCTTCTACTACAGCCCAGCTTCGAACAGCGGCTTATTTGTTGCGAATCGTGTACAACACAGTTGAAATTTTTACATAAATTACTTGAATCACAGGGAAATTTCCCAAAAAATACATGTTCGGAAGCACCTTCCATGGATTATAATGTCGTACGGTACTATAGACATAGGAATAAGGGAGCATGGTCATGGAAGCAGAAGTAAAACAAGATCAGTATCAGCCGGCATTCACATTAAAACAAAAGAAAAATGTATTGGGAATCGTCAGCACGGTTCTCTGTGTAGGCTTAATCGGTACGACAGTAGCATTGTACACACAACTTTCCGACACAAAAGATAAACTTGTTCTGGCAGAATACAAAGTAAGCCAGGTTACAAACGACAACGTTCAAATTAAGCAACAAATCGATACTGCAAACAAATTCATTAACTTTCTTCAGTTTGAACATTACGCTGAGCAAGGTATAGTTACTGACTCTCTATATGTTAACAAAATCATGTTTAGCGGGAACGATACACCATTAAACATGACTCTAGATGTAGCAAACCAACCATCCATGACATTAAAGTATAACGGCAAAGGGTCTTACGAAATGGAAGATCGTGACGTGAAAGCTATGTGTGCTCGCATTGTTGAAGAAGTCAAGAGCAGCTATGATGACTGGGGCAGTCTGCCTACATGGGATGATTCAGCAGAGATTGTGGTAACTGTTCAAAACTATGAACTTGGTACATATAAAGCCGGCAAGTTCACGTTGAAAGGCGAATAAATGCAATGAGAGACCTCTACATCGTAAATTAAGAATTTGGTTTCAGATTATTTGTGAACAAAGCCCCCAATCCTTCAAAAGGATTGGGGGCTTTGCTTTTACTGCCTTATACTTTTAACGAAGATGACGCGTTATCGAAATTGCCGATGTATTTCTTGCCTGTCTCGCCATTGGCGGCCGAGCCGGTAAGCACGAGGTATACATCTTGAATGCCTGTCAGCTTTTGCGTCAAGGTACCGCTTACGGTGTCATAGGTTGCCCAGTTTCCTGCCGTAGGAGGAGTGGAGATTTTACCTACGAGCGTACCTGTTGGACTACCGAGGCGTATTTCAACTGCGGAGTTCGTAAAACAGTTAGTGGTATTACCCGCATACTCAACGGCGAAAGTATTAACACCTTCCGTACCGAAGTCCATTCGTTTGTAGGCCAACCATGCGCCATTGAACGTATTCGCGACTTGCTTGCCTGCTCCGCCTTTACCCGCTTCCGTCTTCAGCGGCGTATTGTTGTTGAGCGGGTTCACAGCCGTTGTCCATTCGTCGTACGATTCCAGCTCCAGCTTCGCGTAGTCGCTGCGAACCGTCTTGTAGCCAAAGGTTAAGCTGTCATAGTTGCCTACGTATAGAAGGCTTGAAGTCGTGCTGCCCGTCAATACGACATACAAGTCTTGCTTGCCTTTGATCGTCGTATTCAGATCCGCTGTCGCCGTATTGTATTGCCCCCATGCACTGCCTGTATTAGGAATCGCTACCGTTCCGACCAGGGTACCCGTTGGGTTGCCGAGTCTGATCTCTGCTTTTACGTCCGCAGGAGCTCTATTGGTTGGCGCGTCGTAGACGATGGATACTTGGTTTTTGCCTTTCTCCGAACCAAAATCAACGTCCTTGAAGCCCAGCCATGCGCCTGTGTACGTATTGCCGATCGTCTGGCCGCCATTGTTGTTCTCGATCTTCATGGCTTGATTGTTAAACGTGTTGAGAGCGGTATTCCATTCGGTCTTGTTCTCGAATTGAACGGTAATTTGCTCTTTCTCCGGCTGCTGCGGCTCTTCCGGCTCCTGCACGATCAAGGAGAAGGAAGCATTATCGAAGTTGCCGATATATTTCTTGCCGGTTTCTCCGTTAGTAGCTGATCCCGTAAATACCAGATAAACGTCTTGAAGACCAGTCAGCTTCTGCGTCAAGCTGCCGCTTGCCGTGGCATAGGTTAACCAGTTTGCCGCTTTTGGAGGCGTAGCAACTGTACCAACCAATGTGCCCGTAGGGCTGCCAAGACGAACCTCTACTGCCGAGTTGTTAAAGGTGTTGGTCGTGTTGCCCGCGTACTCGATCGAGAACTTGTCTACACCCTCACTGCCAAAGTCCATACGCTTATAGGCCAGCCATGCACCGTTAAACGTATTGGCTACCTGCTGGCCAACTCCGCCTTTGCCCGCTTCCGTCTTCAGCGGCGTGTTGTTATTGCCTGTATTCACATCCGTCGTCCACTCGTCATAGCTCTCAAGCTCAAGCTTGGCGTAGTCCGATCTAATCTTCTCATAATCGAACTTGAACCAGTCGAAGTTTCCGATATAGGGAAGATTGTTAGGCGTACCCGCCACCATCACCACATAAAGCTTCTGCTGTCCGGTAAGGGTCCTCGTCAGGTTTGCTTTGGTGGTGATATAGCTGCCCCAGCCCGCATTCTTGTCTTCCATATTAACCGTACCCACAAGCTCGCCGGACACGCTGCCGAGTCGGAACTCCAGCTTGGAGCCAGCCGGCACCTTATCCGTTGGAGCATCGTATTGGACGGTTACGTTATTGTAGCCTGTCGAGCCAAAATCAACGTTGTAAGCAAGCCATGCGCCGCCAAACGTATGGGCAACAACCGTTCCGCCGTTGCCGGCTTCCGTCTGCAGACCGCCGCCTCCGTTCGGATGGGCAGCCGAGGTCCATTCCGCACGGTCCTCGAATTGAATCTTCATTCCCGTCTCCGGCACTTCCGGTTCTTCCGGCTCGTCCGGCTTCGAATCCGGCAGCGGAATTGGTTCCGGCACCGGCTCCTCGGTTACTGGCGGCCCCTCCGGATCCGGAAGCGATCCCGGCTCCGACTGCTGCACGATTGGATCGGCCAGCCAGAGCGGCGATTCGTAGATATCTCCGTTAAATTCGTTTACAAGGTATACGTTCACCTTGTATTTGCTAGCGTCTACGTTATAGATTTGCGAGATGTCGAAGCTTCCGGTCTGAACCGGCACCGCGCTGGATACCCAAGCGTGTTCTTTGCCGTCCATCAGCTGGAAGACAACAACCGCCGAATCGGTATAGTCGCCTTTAAGCGTACCGGTAACATCCACTACCATGTTGCCGTCCTGATGAATATCGGCATCCAAGTCATAGACATCCCACTTCACGTCCGAGGTATAAGGCTCGGTAGACAGAAGGGCTTCGCCTGCTGCGCGATTTGCCGCCGCGTTCGCCATAACTCTAACCTGAACAATGCCAGGCGCATAGTTCAGCGGTCCAACGGTCTGCGGATTAGCCTTCGCTTGCTTCCAGGACTTGCCGCCATCCGTACTGAACTCGTAATCCGATGCGTTGCTGATGCCGTCTACAGGCGTCCAGCCAATCGTATTGGCTTTGTCGTCAACAACCGGATGGGTTGGAGCAGCCGGAACGTTCAGCTTGCGTACCGCTTCGAGACTAAATTCGAACGCGATATCCGAGCTGGTTGCATTAACCTGATGCACCTCTGCCGTCAACACGTTGGTGCCTTCAACGAGGTAAGAAGGATCGATAATGAAGCCATTCTTATCCCGCTCATCGCCAACCGTGGCATTGGCAAACGTGCTGTAGTTTACGGCGCCGGAAGGCATATTCGTACGGAAAATCTCATGTCCGTTCAAGTATACGATTGCGCCGTCGTCGCGGATCAGGCTGCCATCCAGCTCAAGGATGCCGTCCAGATCCTTCGCGTCGAACGTTTTGCGGAAATACGTGGTTACGTACTTATTGTTGGCATTAGGTCCGTAGCTGACCGTCGTTGCCGGTTTGCCATAGCTGTCATAACCCAGCATGGCTTTGCCGGAGCTCCAGCTGCTGTCGTCGAAATCAACTTGCGTCCAGCCTTCGCCGGCTTCCTTGCCTTTGTCGTCATATTTCCAAGTCGATTTCTCAGGGATCAGCTGCTCATGGTTGAAATCATTGTCCATGTCCGAGTTGTAATCAACCGTTGGAGGAGCAGCGCTGGCTTTCGCGCCCCAGCTCATGTTCGGCGTGCTGCCCATATGGAATTCAAGCGTGCCGCCAGCCATCAGATCATCGTACTTGATCCAGGACTGATTGAAGTCTTTGCCGTTCAGCTCAGCCGATTGGATAAAGCGGTTCTCGCTCGAAACGTTATCCGCCTTAATTACAAGCGTCTTCCCGCTGCCCATATGCAGCTTCACTTCAGAGAAGATCGGAGAGCCGATCAGGAAGTAAGCTTCGCCCGGGTTGCCAGGGAATAAGCCAAGCGCGCTGAAGACGTACCAGGAGGACATGCCGCCTGCGTCATCGTCCATGGAAGACAGGTAGCCTTCCGGATCGTCGCGGTATACGCGGGATTTAAGCGGATAAGCGTAAGCCCCGTGGTTATGGTATTTCTGCGTTACGACTTCCGTCGTAAACTCTCTCGCATAGTATTGCGTCAGATATGGATAACCCAGATAGTTGAACAGATACGGCGCCGAAATATCTTCTTCGTTAATCGCCATGTACTCGTCGATCTCGAAGAAATGCTTCAGTTGCTTCGCCATCTCGGTCTTGCCGCCCATCAACTCGGCGAGGCCGTTGATATCCTGCGGAGCGGACCAGCGGTATTGCCACAGGTTGCCCTGATAAGCATAGCGGTCAACCGCCTGAATGTCGCCGGCTCCAACCGTCGTACCGTTAGGCGTAAAGAAGCCGGTTGGAACGCCTTTTTCATCCACTTGCGTCTTGTTCCACAGCTTTTTGTAAGACAAAGCAAGCTCTTTGTACTTCTCGAACGTTGCTTTGTCTCCGATCAGCTGAGCCAGCTTCATCGGGAACGATGCGCTGTTCGCTTTCTCCAGCTTGCCGGAGATTTCTCCGTCGCTGATGGAGAAGTTGTCCGCGTCAACCGCCATTCCTTTTAACGCCTTGTAGACGTCGAAGTCCTGGAAGCCTTTCGCATACGCGTCAAGAATAACTTGTCCGTTGAATTCGTTCCGGACCGTTGGGCTTGGCCAGTAACCGTCGCCCCATTGGGTATAAGTGCCGCGGGTACTGTACAGATCCACAAGCGACTTCACCATATTGTTGTAGCGCTGCGGCTCGAACAAGGAGAACATCGCGTATTTGCGGAAGTCGTCCCATGTCGTCCAACCGTTGTAGTACTCGAAGTCATCACCCAGCTCGGAAGCTTGACGAATCGTATTCTCGTCTCTGCCCGCTTTGAACGTGCCGGCCGAGCTTGTTACGTTTTTCGGGCTCAGATAAGAGTGGTACATTTGCGTATAGAATACGCGCTTGTTCTGCTCATCCGCATCCGTGATTTCAACCTTGTTCAGCACGTTGCTCCAAGCTGCTCTTGCTTCCTCGTGACGGGCGTCGAAATTCCAGTCCGAGTACAAGCCGCGCTCCGCTTGCGCCTGCTCCACGCTAATCGTGGACAGACCTACCTTGGCTTGAACCGTTTTGCTATCAGTCGTGTTGAAGTTCAACCATACGCCGCTGTTCGAGCCGCTGCGCTGAGCTACCGCGCCTACGGAATCGCCTTGCCACGAGCTGTAGGAATCAAAGTTATGATCGAATTGAATCGAGTAATAGATCGTGTAGTAGCCATGACCGCAGACGTTCTGGGATTTGATCATCCCCGTAATTTCGTTGCTGCCCGTTACTTTCAGGTTCGCATCCACCATACCCGCGTACGAGTTCGACAGATCGACCAGAACGGAGCCGGTATTGGCCGCATCCGGGAACGTATATTTGTGGAAGCCTACGTTATCGGAGGATGTCAACTGCACGTTAATGCCGGAACCAAGCGTTACGCCGTAAAAGCCTGCGGAAGCCTGCTCGCTGCTTTTGTCATACTTCTGCTTGTATTCCGCTACGTTCTTTGTGAAATCGCGCGTCTCCGGCATCATCAGGATGTTGCCGCCTCCGCCGCTGCAGCCTACGCCGCTGAAGCGAAGATGGGAGAAGCCCTTCAGGTTTTTGTTCTCGTAGTAATAACCGCTGAATGCTCCGCCGTCGCTGTCCGGACCAAGCGATACCAGACCAAACGGCGTTGTAGGGCCAGGGTTGGTCTGACCGTTGTCGCCCAGCGTATTAATGAATGGATCTACGTAATTGATCGGGGCCAGATTCGTCTCCGGTTCAGCCGGAATCTGATCGGCCTCAACCCCGTATACTTCCAGCTCATAGATGCGGGCAATGTTGCTGTCATATGCCGCCTTGTCGATGTAGAGACGGATGTACCGCGTAGTAAACGGAGTAACAAATCGGTCAACAATCGTCTGAGCGTTGTTCGTCACGACGTCAACGTCCGTCCATGTCTCGCCGTCATCGCTTTTTTGAAGCCGGAAGTTTTTCGTATTCCAGAACGGACTGTTGCCGGACTCGTTAATCGCCGCGTTCTGCAGCACCCATTCGTTAACCAAATATTCTTTGCCCAAATCAAGCTTGAGCCATTTCTTCTGGGCGGAAGTGTTATCGCACCATTTCGTATCGGTCTTTCCGTCCACCACGTTGCTGGCGTTCTCGTTCGCGTTGCACTGGCCGGAAGCCGTTGCCGTCGCGTTAATGGCCACGTTCCTAGTCGTAATTCCTTCGGCCGCAGCCGCAAATGCGGCATTCGATCCTACTGGCACCAGAATGCTGGTCAAGCACAGAACGGTCATCGCCACCGCAAAAAGCTTTTTAAACATTTGCCGGGTCCTCCTTCTTTCGTCTTCCTTACGGCATCAGCCGGTTGATCATAACGGCGATTTCCGCGCGTGTCAGAGCCGCTTTCGGATGGAACTGCTTGCCGTCGCCTTCGATTAAACCAAGCTTCCAAGCCTGATCGACAGCGGCGCTGGCCCAGGCTGAGATTTGTTTCTTATCCGCGAATGCCGGCGCACCTTTGCCGGTATCTTTTACCTCAAAATACGGAACGGTCCGCACAAGCGTAACGACCGCTTCTTCGCGCGTAATCGGATCGTTTGGTCTAAACGAACCGCCGTAGCCCGACATAATGCCAAGCGAAGCCGCGCGCGTTACCGCATCGGTGTAATATTGGCCAGCCGGTACATCTTTGAACGGATTGGCTGACGCAGCGTCTACCTCTTTACCCGTGTAATCCACCGCGCGCATCATCATAGTCGCGAACTCCGCGCGCGTAATGTTGCGGTTAGGCGCATAATGCTGCTGGTCCACGCCGGAAACAATATGCTTCGCGCTTAGGGACTTCACAGCCGCTTCCGCCCAATGGCCAGCCGGCACGTCCACGAAGGTCTTGCTGTATTCCAGAATGGTATACGTCGAGAAATGACGGGCATTAAACTTGAACGTATTGCCTTCAAGCTTGCCGCCGACATAGTCAAGCTGCTTGCCGTTCACATAATAAACGCCAGCCAGACCGGAATGAATCTGCTTCGCTTGGTCGTCCGTCAGCTTAAGCGTTACTTCGGCAGGCTTGTCCAGATTATGAATCTCCGTAACGCTGCTGCCGTTGATCACTTGAATTGTTGCAGTAAGCACAACGCCCGTGGAGACATAGTTCAGGTTCGATTGAAGCGCTTGGTTAACGGCGTTCTTCGCATCGCTTGTTAGAACCGTATTTACGACAATGCGAACCTGCGAGCTCGCCGACGTATCGGATGTCCCGATTGATCCGGCAGGGAATCGGATCGTCGAGCTGCCCGATGTCACAATCAGATCCAGATTCTTGTCCATGAGTGTCTTCAGCGTCTCTGCCGGGAAGTTCAGCGCGCTGCCCGCATCGCCCGTTGCTGCAGGCAATTCTACCGTAATGGAGCCTTGCGCACTGTTAGCGGCGGAAGCTAAAGTGCCGCTGCCGAACATATAGCCGTCTTTGCCAAGCTCCGGCTTGATGGTAGAGCCAGTCGAATCGCCGGCATCGGCAGGAATGGTTGCTGCAGGAGGCGTTGTACCCGTACCTCCGTTACCGTTACCTGGATTGGAAGGCTCCTCCGGACCCGTGCCGCCTTCGCCCAGCTTCTCTACAACCGAGAAGGTCTTGTTCACCGTAGAGGAGCCGCTGGTTGCCGCAACGCTATACACGCCCCAAGGAGCAAAATCCTGCGTCTCGGGAATGGTAATGGTTGCCGTATAAGTGCCGTTAGTTGGCTCAATAACATCCATATAAAAAGTTGTCATGTTCGGACGGATGATCTTCAGGACGACATCATCCTCTGCCGTTCCGGAGAACGTAATCTCTCCGCCGCGCAGCACTTCCTTCGCGCTAATCGTAAGCGCGAAGGCTGCTGCAGCCGCATAGCCGGTAGCCGGCAGGACAACAATACACAACACCAGTAGGGCTGCCAAAACTTTTTTCACTGCACATTATCCTCTCTTTCCAGCCGTTATTGAAACAGCATCGGTCTGGCCAATTGGACCGGAGTCTCGTTCTTGCTGTCGAACTTATTCACAACGAATACCTTGACCTTGTAATCTTCGCCCGTTTCGTTAAAGTACTGCGTGATGGCAAGCTTAGTCTTCTTGAGCGGCACGGCGCTGACGAGAACCGGCTGCGGACTGGTCCCCTTCATCAACTGGAACACCACATAAGCGTCATCCTCGTAGTCCTTGAGCTGCTCGACATTCACGCTGACCTTCAACTGCTCCTTGCGATCGATTTCGCCCGTAAGAAGGAAAGTATCCCTCGTATCGTTCTTCGTGAATGCCTTCGAGGATACGAGAGGCGTACCGGCAATAACGCCTAGCGATTCATTAGCCGCGACGCGGACCTGCACCGCTCCCGCAGCAAAGTCGCCATCGGCGATCGGTTGTGGGTTAGCCGTAACCGGGCTCCACGTTTTGCCGTTGTCTACGCTGTATTCGTAGTTGGTTACGGCATCGTAACCTTTTGCGTTGGTCCAGCCAAAGGTGTTATGCGCATCGTCCACGACCGGTGCCGTAGGAGCAGCCGGTTGGTTGCCCACGCTTGTTGCGATTTTCGCTTCCGAGTTATCGCGTTTGTTAACGGCCTTCACAACGAATTGATAGGACTGGTCAAGGTTTGTATTGTCTACCACGTACTGATAGTCGTCTTGGCCTGAAACCGCTGGAACGTACACGTTCCAGTTCATCCCAAGCTTGTCGTTCTTCTCGTAGATCCGGAAGCCTCTGACTCCCTCATCCTCCGGCTTGTTCCAGGTAATGGTCCGTTTGCCGTCCTCCGATTTGCTTACTTCCAACTGTTCAACCGGCTTCGGCTTCTCGTCCTCGCGTACAATCGTGTACGTATCGAACGGATCCGTCTCGCCCGTCATAAAGGAGTCGATGGTGAAGCTGCTATCCGTCATGCTGACGCCGGAGAAAATCGCCTTCTTCGGCTGCTTGAACACCGCGGCGTAGAAGCGGTCGACACCGTCTTTGACATCGTAGAACTTCGTAGCTGCCGAGTTGTTGATCATGTAGAGCGTACCGTCCGGATTCAGGGCTCTGCCTTGCGCATCCGTCTCTACGTTCTGAACCGGCTTGTTATCGTACATTTGATACGAACGCATAAACGTATGGTCATGGCCTTGCAGGACAACGTCGATTCCGAGCTCGTCAAAGATCGGATACATCTTCTGACGCAGGGCCAGAATATCGCTGTCGAGCGCATGGTTGCCCACGGAATAGATCGCTTTGTGGAACGCTACGATCTTCCACTTCTTGTCCGTCTCCGCAACCTCGTGCTTCAGCCATTCAATCTCCTGCTCGAAGGATTCCTTCTGCGCATCGTCCCAGCCAATATCCATCGTGTTAAGGACCATGATGTGCGCGTCGCCGTAGTCATACGCGTACACGCTGCCCGGCGGCAGCGGGTTCTTGATCGAATCGTTCGGATAGTTGAAATGGTAGTAATAGTTGTCGTTATACGGGCCTTCATGATTGCCGACAGCAGCCATCAGCGGCAGGTTCATCAGAATCGACTGCGGCTTTTTGAAGTAATCCAGCCACTGCGATTCAAGTGCGCCCGCATCAACCTGGTCGCCGGTCATAAGCAGGAATTTCGCATCCGGGAACTTCGTGATGGCTTGCTGCATCGTATTGCCCCACACATCGTAGTCCTGCGAATTGGAGCCTTGCGAGTCGGTCAGATACAGGAAGTTGAAGTTGTTCTCGTTATCGCTTTCCGTTGTGAAAGAACCCGTCTCGCTCCAATAGCCGTCAGCGCCAAGGCGGTACTTGTAAGCCGTGCCCGGGGTCAGTCCTTCAACCAGCACTTTATGGCTGATGAACGAGCCTGTCGTGCTGCTTGTCATTTTCAAATTCGTGAGAACCCGCGTATCCTCCGGCTTGCCTACAACACGGATTTTATTCGGCGAATCAAATCCTTCCGCCGCAGGCACGATCTCAACGATACTGTCCTTTATGTTCGTTGGCGCGTTTTGCGGACGATCGTAAGGGGTATACCAGGCAAAGGAGCGGTTCGTCTTAGCGCTGCCGTAGAGCGACATCGCGATTGCGATTGGCGAGTAGTCCACGACTTCGGAGAAGTTGGAAGGACTAAACGCAAAAGCCTTAACGGCTGTTCCGTCCGCATATTTCAAATTGCCTTGACCGTCGTAAGCAATCGATACCGTTTGACCAGGCAGAACGATCTTCGCCAGGCTAACCGTCAAGCTTGCGGAATCCTCGCCGGCTGCAATCTGCTGTACGGATACCGGCCCACCGTTTGCCATGACGGTAAGGTGATTATTCAGGTCAGCAGGCAGATCGCCAAGCCCGGAGAGCATGCTAAGCGATACGGTTCTTCCGTCTGCGGCAACGCTTGCTGCCTTTGGACCTGTATAATCTGCCGGGAGATAGAAGGCATTACCCGGAATAATTTCCTTGGCGAGCGTTGGCGTCGACCAGCGCAGATACAGGTTGGAACCGCCAAAGTCCTCGAAATATTCGATTTTGATATCGTACTTGCGGTTGCCCTCGAGCGTAACCGGGGAGCTTGTCTGCTCTTTATCCCAATCATTCACCCAATGGTCGATCACCAGTTTATTATCAATCCATACCCGAAAGCCGTTGTCGCCCATCATGTAGAAGGTGTAGTCACCGGATTTCGGCGGCATGATTTGGCCGGTCCAGCGCACGTTGGCGTTATCCTCGACGCCTGTCCATCCCTTTAACACTGGATTGAGGTCCGTGAAATTAATAAGCGGATCTACCGTAGTCGCTTTATAATCGCCAAATGCAAAGTTATTGCCCGAGCCGGAGTTCAGATAGTATTCGCCGAGCAAGCCCTGTGCTTCGGAAGCTGTTGCAGCCAAATCAGAGGTTGTCCCTTGATTCGTATTCTCCGGCGTTTCCGGAGCTGCTTCGCTTCGATCGAAGCCAATCGCTTCAAATTCGTAAATCCGTGCGGCGTAAAAACCGGAATCGGTATCCACATCCCCAGGATTCGTAATGTTAAGCTTGAAATACCTTGCCGTCACCGGCGTATCCAGCTCATGCGTGGTTGTGTCTTCGGTGTTGCCGGCCACCGTTACGACAGGAGTCCAATTGACATTGTCATCGCTTGTCTCAATGGTAAAATCCTTCGTGTTGTGCTGCTCTTCTTGGCCGCCCGCTCCGGCATGTCCAACGATAAACTTCTCTACGCTGACCTCCGTGCCGGCATCCACCTCCAGCCAATACGGATTGTCTGCCGTTGGCAGACCGTCGTTGCCTTGGAATACCCATTCACCGCTCTCTCTGTGTCCGTCAATGGCCAAGGAAGGCGCGAAAGCATCCGATACATAACCGTTTGCGGTTGCGGTTACTCCCGCTCTTGCAAACACGTTCTCGGCGGATGTTCCGGCATTAGCCTGCTGCACCATGAAATAACCGCCGGACGCTGCTACGGATGTCCACAGCGTCACGACGGCCAACATACGGTTTGTCAGCTTATAACTTCTCTTCACTCCCGATTCCTCCTACTCTACCTAATGCTTCTGCATCATAATAGAGTAGAATAATTTGGCGAATGTAAAAAACTTTTAAAGAAATAGTAAATGTAAGTTATTTTCAATGATTATTTCAGATTAATGTTCTAAATTATTTATTTGATAATCGTTTGTATTATATATTTCATATAATTCTAGGCAGTAATATATATTTATGAATTTTATAACTATTACTAATGTAAAATGTGCATTGTTTGCTTTTGAGTTGAAGATACGACTTATTGGGATAGATATAGTCTTGGTATTTAAACATTCCGTCTATAAATCACCCTATAAAATGGGATATTCCCTACTAGATGACAGGCATAAAGGGGATAGGTTTTCATTGAAAAAGGAGGCTATAAGAGGAAAAAAGCCGCTGTTCAAGCGGGGCTCGTAACAAGCTCCGGCTCAAACAGCGGCTTTTTGATTATACAATGGCATGAACGCCAAGTTTACGGTCGATCATATTCTTAATGTCTTTCACCAGCTGCACCGAAGCTTCAATCTCCACTTTACGCGTCGACACGCTTTCAATACTGCAGCCAATCGGGATGCCCTTCTCGATGCCGAATTCAAACAGCTCTTCGAAGATCTTGAGCGACAGCGCAACCGACTTGTCCAAAATATCGGTGGACTTGATCAGGTCATTCTCCAGCCACTTCGGAATGCTGATGCCCAGCCACTTCATGAACTCGAGCGTTTTCTGCGAACCGCATGGCGCTAAGTTGAACAGAATCGGCACGGTGTCAATGCCTTGCTCTTGGCAATAATAGTAGTAGTCGGAAAGCATATTCTTGGATGCTTCCACATTAAAGGTGGCCTGCGAAATAAAGAACTTGCATCCGCCGTCTACCTTATCCCTGATGCGGAGATGCTCGTCGTTCTTCTTCATGTGACGCTCGGGAATAACGACGCCGCCCAGCGTTAAGCGGTCGTTCAGCTTTTTGCTGAGCTCGTAGGCTTCCGGCAGCTTCATCGTAGTCTGCTGCTTGCTCGAGGAAGTACCAACAAAGACCGAGAAGCGATCTTCTTCGGCATCCTGCTTCAGCCATTCCGCGAAGCTTTCTTCCGAGTTGTTGCCAACTACGCGGTAAATGATTTTAGGAACTTTCCAGTAATTCAGGTAGTTCTTGCTGTACGAAGTCGGATCCAACGCTTCCAGGTAAGGGAAAGGTCTCTCCTCATCCGTCCGGTCCGCTTCATCCTGAACGTCGTACAGGATCAGGCCGTCAATATCGAGATTTTTTAGACGCTCGTATTGCTTTTCCGATATTTCGGCCAGCTTCTCCGGAGTATGGCTGGATTTGGGCGGAGTCATGCCGTAGGTAATAATGCCCGCCTGTCTGTTCAAAATTTTATCCTTAAGCATCGTTCTTCATCCTTAACGTCCATAGTAGTGGAATAATTTCTAGAATACTTCTACACTCCGCGCTAAATTCCTTCTTATACAGTCGGATTTGTAACATTTGCTTGCTGATCCGGAATTCTGGCCATTAACCGTTCAATCGTTCCGTCAAAAGGAAACTGCCGCTCCGCGACACGCGTCTGCAGCCCGGCCAGCTCTTCCCTGACCTGCTTCATCAGCTGCTCCGAATATCCGAACTTAATCGCATTGTCGGCAAATTCGTCTTCATCTATAACCATCCATTCGCCGCCGCGCTGGACAAGGTCCAGATCGTAATCAACAAAGGATATTTCGTTGCCGTTAATTAAGGCAGGCTGGTTAATGTTGCAATAATATTCATTAATTTGGCCGTCTACAACAGCAGCGCTGACGGTAAACCAATGCTTGCTCGAGAAAAACTCGATCGACCAGTTGTTTACGGTAAATACGGATTTTTTCGTATGATGCTGAAGCTTCCTGCCGTAACGGCCAAGGACAAACACATAGCCGTCCCCTTCCTCCAGCAGATCGGTGTTCCATTCGTAATGCAGGAGATCACCGTGTTTCAACGCTTTGATTTGAACCGATTTATTCACGGAACCGTCTTCCCTTCAACAATCGTTAGGTTAGGAAAGTATAGCATACTTTCCGCCTATTCGTCGTTACTCATCCGCTTCCTCATATTGCCCGGTCACCAATAGGAGAAAAAAATAAGCCAGCCAGAAAAGTCTGGCTGACCTATTTTTCAAACACTCATAGCTTTACATAAAATCTACGTACTCGAGCAGTCGCTTCAGCATAACGGTTGCTTCCGCGCGGGTCGCTTTGCTGCCTGGAGCAAAATTGCCGCCCGTCTTGCCTTCGATAATTTTCGCTTCAACCGCTTGCGCGACTGCCTGCTTCGCCCAGGCTTCAATAGAAGCTTTATCCTTGAAGGCATTCAACTGCGAGGCAGCGCCGGCTGGCTGTTTGCCTGCAAAGGCGAGAGCACGGGAGATCATAACCGCCATCTCTTCGCGGGTGATCGAAGCATTAGGCCTGAAGCTATTGCCATCGTAGCCTTTTACAATGCCTGCTTTCACGGCTGCGCCTACCGCGCCCGCGAACCAATTCTTGCTGCTTACATCCTTGAAGGATGCCGCTGCTTGATCTTCGGAGATACCAAGCGCACGGACGACCATAGCCGCAAATTCAGCACGCGTTACAACGGCGTTAGGAGCAAACTTCGTATTGCTAGTACCTTTGACAATCAGCTTGGAGGCCATCAGCTCGATATCCGTTTTCGCCCAATGCTTGCTCAAGTCGCTGAAGGTCTTGTTGAACTGAGCTACCGCATAAATACTGTTGCCGGTACGCTTGATCGTCACAATCGTATGCCCGTTCACCGTCTTAAAGGTTGCCGGTACGAATGTAAATGCGCCAGTCGCCTCGTTATACATCACGGCTGTGGAATGCGAAGCATCCAAAGTCTGGTTGATGTCGAGCGTACGGGATACGTACGTTTTGCCAAAATCATGAATTTCTTTTGTATTGCCGTTGGCTTGAAGGATGACGCTAAATTCAACCGGAGTACCAATCAGCTTAACGCCGGCTTTAGCTGCCTTGTCCTTCATCGTGCCCGACAAGGTGCTGTCCGCTTGATTAATCTTGATTACGATCGTAGCGTCAGTGCCAATCGTCGCTGGCAGGTTAAGAGCACGAATCGGCAGATCATAGCTTGCGTTTCCCATGATAACCGAAATCGTCAGATTTGGAGCTTGCTTGAGCGCGTCGAGCAGCACTCGTGCCGGCAGTTCGGCGCTTACGGCTTGCTTGGAATCTGCTTTAATGGTTACCGTTTGGCCTTTTTGACCCGCAATCATCTTGATCGCTTCGTTCAACGACTTAGCCGATACCGTTAACGTTTGACCGGCTGTTGTGCCGTCAATGCTGACTCCGTTGTCTGTTTGCTCCGGCTTCTTCCCTCCGTTACCGGATCCGCCAGGCACTTCCACAGGCGGCGGGGTTGTACCTGTATCGCCATTGGTACCTGTGTTAAAGCTCCAAATGTCGGACAACGTCTTGCCGGAGAAAGCATCCTCGGCTGCCGCATACCATTGGTATTTGGCATTCGCCTTCAGACCGCTCCATTTCACGGATGCCTGCTCTCCGCTTGTTACCTGATCTACCTTGCCGATCGGCTGATCGGAGTAGACGTTAACGCCCATGTAGTCGGTCGAAACCTCTTTTACCTGAGGCTTTAAGTCCACGTCCAGCGTAAATTCTTCCTGTTTTGTCGTATCGCTTGGATCGTAGAAGTTATAGTCGTCCATGTACGGCGAATACGTTTTTACGTACATTTTGTCATTGGCGATATCGAACTGCAGCAGCTTGATATAGCCTTGACCGCCTTCCGGACCGCCTTGGTAGTCGGACAGCATTTGATAAACCTTCCGGTCTGTCTTGCCGTCGCCATTGTCATCCAGTTCGCTTACAAGAAGCTTGGAGTCATGATAGTGGCCGGAAAGAACGGCAAATACGTTTTTGTTCTTTTGCACGACTTCTTCAAAAATCTTATCCGCAATCGGAGCCCGGTTGCCGGATACAAGCAGGAATTCATGGAAGTTCAGGATCGCTTTGCGGTCCGGGTATTTCGCCAGCACCTTATTCATCCAGTCGATATCCGAATCGCGGATACCCCAACCCATGTATACCATAATAAAATCATTGCCGTTCGAGGATACAAGGTCATAGTGACCGCGGTTGTTATCCAGGGAACCGCCGTAAGTCGGCTGATCCTTGAACCGGTCTTCCCCGAAGTAGTTCCAGTAGTAATCGTAAGCGCCAAGCTGATGGTCAACGTCATGGTTACCGGCAAGCACGCCATAAGGAACGTTGGCGTCTTCCAGCACTTTCATGTCGGCGGAAGCACGCTTCCATTGAATTTCTTGATCCGCATCGTCGACAATATCGCCGGTATGGATCACGTATTTGATTTTGTTCTTCTCTTTATTGTCGGCAATCCAATTTACGACATCCTCGTAGATGTGCGGATAGCTTTCCGAGTAATACTGCGTATCGGACATCCAGGCAAACGAGAAATCATAGTTCTCCTGCGATACCGGCAGCTCGTCCTGCACCATTACCTGAAGCGTATGATTATCCGCATATTCCCCGGCTGTAACCCCTGCGCCAAGCGTAAAGTCTTCCGCGCTAGCTACTTTGTAATCGACGCTAATCCATTGCTGTTTGGACGGGCTCCATACATACATGCTCACTTTACGGCCTTCGAGCGATTTACCTTTCCAGCTCAGTTCAATCTTATCCGTATCCTTCACGGAAGGATCAAGCTGTACCTGGAAGCGCTGATAAGGGAACTGATCCGTGGAATCATCGGTCAAATATTTACCGTCAGAGGCGCTGATCAACGCATAATCTTCCGCGCTCAACGCTTTCTCGCCGGCAGGAGCTACTTCCTTCGGAGGCTCGACATCCGCTGCATTGCGGAAGCCCTGGAAGCCGTCCTTATTGGCCCCGTCATACTTAAAGCCGCGATAGAAGGAAACATCCATCTTGTCATTTGTAGGATCCTTAACCTTGACAGCCAGAACCGGATTGCTGCCGGTACCGGAAGCGCCATTAGCAGGAGATATCAGCTCCGGCTTAAGCGGATTCTCATCCGGCACGGAGAATTTAATTTCCTTAACGGCTACGTTGCCCACTTTATCGGTTGCTTGAACCTTGAATACATGCTCTCCGCCCGTAAAATCTTTGGATGCCGTTGCATACGGGATGGTGATTGGCGTCTCGTCGAGCCACGCTTCAACTTTATCCACGCCGGACAAGACATCTTGAGCGGCAGCGTCAATGGTGAAGGCACCACGGTATTCTTTTCCGTCTTGAATCGTTGCAGTAATCGCTGGCGCGGTATTATCCACTTTCACAACCGCAGCCTTCTCGCCGTACTCGGAATGGCTTACTTTTACGGTATGCTCCCCGTCGGACAGCTTTGTTGTATCCAGTTCATAAGCCTTCGATGCAAGCAGCTCATCCGGAATAACAAAGTTGAAATCTACAACCGGATTTTTGCCGGCACTGTCGCCCATCGGGATAACGGTATCCCGATTCTTGTAACGCTCGTCGAAAATTTCCGTGCCGTCCGCAAATACAAGTCTTACGTTACGCACGGTAAAATCATCCTTGTTCTCTTCCGGCCGGTCGTCAAAAGGCGATGCCTTTGTACCTGCACGGATGGAGATAATGTTGCTTCCGCCCTTCAGGCGTTCCGCCGCGATTGGCACCGTCAGCGTTGTATAGGTATTAATCGGATCGAGGAAGATCGACAGAATTTCGTCTCCCATCGTAACGCCGTTCTTGAAGTAGTAGTTAACGCCATTCGCTTCGAAAGCGAAGTACGCATCCTGTTCAACCGCGCTGTACGTTCCTTCCGTCGCTTCGTTCTGGTCAATGGACAGGTGAAGCTCGGAAGCCGGAGCACTCTCCGCGGTTGCCTTCAGCACCTTAATGCCGGCAAGGAAATCACCGTCTTTCACATTCAAGCGCAGTGGCGAATGATCCGTATTGCCCGTCACGTTCGTACGGTACTTCTCCGAAGTTACCTCGTTCTGTCCGTCCGAGATCACGTAGTAGTACTCGATGTAATCGCGCCCGATCAGTTCGGGCGAGTAGATCGTGTAGTGATACAGCGTATCGTCAAAGCTTTCCGCCAAGTAACGCTTTGTATATTGCGCATCCAGGTTGCTCTTGTAATAAAGAGCTACGGATTTAACCTTATTCTCGTCTTTTGCTTCCGCAACGATCGAGAGGTTTTTCGATTTGTCGATTTCCGGCGTATTCGTCAAATCCTTATAAGTAGGGCTTATTGTATCAACCGGTGTCTTAACCGTAATGATCGGCACCTGAACCGGAGCTACGGTACCCGGCGTTGCCGCTTCCGTACCTGCGCTGTATTTGATCATCTGCGTGCTGCCGGCCTGCGAATATTTATAGAAAATCCCTTTGTTCGCGACAGTCTCGGCGTCCGTATCGTAATAAACGGCCGAAATTTCCGTCTTCGTATTCGTTGCGATAACGATGCCGCGTCCGCCGCCGTTAGCCATGCCGTCGCTGTACATCTTGACGATATCCGTGCCTTCCGTGAGGTTCGTGCCGTAGTTAGCGTTGAAATCGGCAACGGTTTTTTGCTTGTTCTGGCTGTTGATGACCCAGAATACCAGCGTCTTTTTCGAAGGAATAAGCAGGTCCTCCGAATCGGTCGGCCAGACCACGTCGGCATCCGGACCCGAAGTGGTGTAACGGTATTGAATTTTGTAATCCTTGAAATTAACGGTTTTATCCGTATTGTTGTAGACCTCGACAAACTCGTAGCCGTCAGCCGTGCCTACGTTTGCGGAGTCCGGAACAATCTCCGTCACCATCAGAGGAGAAAGCTTCGAGAAATCTACGTTGCCAAGCTCAATCGTTACCGTGTAAGTATTCGATTTGACCGTATCGATTCCGTCGTTCGCCTGAATATAGTATTGCAGCTGGGAATCGGTAAAAGCCTCCTTCGGAATGTTCGCCGAGAACACGTTGTTCTCTCCCGCCGTCATAGGCAAGGACGCGTAATCCGCTGCATCGCCTACTTTGTAGAACAACGATGCTGTTACGGCGTCGCTGTCCGGGTCAGCAATGGTTGCTTGTACCGTCAGATCATTATCGATGCTGCCCGAAGCAGGTGCCGTATGCTCGATAACCGGCAGCTTATTAACGGCAGGAGCCGGCTGCTCCGGAAGCAATGCCGCCTCTACCGTGCCAGGAGTTGCAGCAGTGACGCCTGCGCTGAACAGCTTCATCTGATTCGAGCCGTCAACCGGATATTGATAGAAAATACCTTTGTCCGCTACCGTCTGCGCATCGTTCTCGTAGAACGCTTCGGCCATTTCCTTGCCGGTCTTCGACGCGATGACGATTTTGCGCTGGCCGCCGTTAGCCATACCGCCGCCTCCATCGATGCGGAACAGATTCGTATTCTCCACAAGGGCTGTATGATAGTTGGCGTTGAAATCATCCGCTTTCAGCTCATTATTGACGCCGTTCATTACCCAGAACACCACATTGCCAAGCGGAGGAATAACAGCCGTGCTTGGAAGCTCCCATGCAGCGTCCGCTGTCGCGGAATTCGTGTAACGATAGATCAGCTTATATTCGCTCAGCGAGATCGGACGGGTCGTATTGTTGTATACCTCTACGAACTCGTAAGCATCGGAACCTGACAGGTTCGCACTGTCCGGTACAAGCTCCGTAATAAGCATAGGAGGGACCTTCGAGTAGTCGAAGTTGTGCTGCTCGATGGCTACCGTATAAGTGGACGATTTTACATGGTTAACCGCATCCGCAGCTTCGATATAGTACTGCAGCTCGGTTGCCGTAAGAGAAGCCTTCGGAATAACCGCGGAAAAATCCGAGCCGCCCGTATTGTTCATCGGTACCGAAGTAAAAGCGGCATCGGACGCGTTCTTATAAAAGACCAACGCCGTTGCCGTGTCATCGGCATCCGTAATTTGCGCCGTAATCGTAAGGTCTTGTTCACTGCTTCCCTCCGTTACCGGGGAATGAGTGATAACCGGAGCCTGGTTAACCGGGCCCTCAGGGAATTGATAGTGAACCGTCGGAATTTGTCCCTGTGCCAGGGTGCCTGGAGTTGGGGCCGACTTCACTGCAAATTTGTCGGTTTGCACGCCGCCTGCTGCCGGCAGCATGTAGTGGTCGCCGAGACCTTCCGCAATTTCCGTAGAAGCCGTATAACCGGACTTCGAAATCTCAACGCCTTGGCCGTTCTTAATAACAACCGTACGATCATTGGTGTTGTGGAAGCCTGAGAATCCGGCAACATTCACAATTTGATCGGCAGTAAGGCTTACGCCGTATTTTACATTAAATTGGTCTACGGTCAGGTTTTTAGGATTATACCAGAACACCATAACCTTCTCTGGGTCTAGCGATTTCTCGCCAAACGTGAATGTCACGTCAGGTGTCGACGTTGGATAACGGTAAATAAATGTATAATCGTTCAAATGAATCGTTTTGTTCGAGTTATTGTATACTTCGAAAAACTCGTAATCATCCGTGCTTACTACGTCGGGATGAATTTCGGAGACAAACAGCTCCGGTACGGTATTTTCGTCTGCAGCCGCAACAACGCCTACAGAGGATAACAAGCCCATCATCATGCTTGCCAGTAAAACGCTAGAGATCCATTTCTTGTATCTCTTGCTTACCATAATAAGTAACACTTCCTTCTGATTAGTATGTAGCTTGTTACATCGTGAAGTCTGAGATCAGGCGTTCGATCAGCCAATAAAGTCCCATTAAACCAACCACCGAGGAGGTCGCATACGTCCACCAAATCTGACGGCTGCTTGTGCTTGTAATCAGCTTCCGAATTACCCACAGAATCGGAATGACAATCGCCAGTACAACAAGCTGGCCGATCTCAACGCCAAGATTGAAGGAGAAGAGCGGCAGGGCAATGTTGCCCGACATCGTTCCGTGCAGGATCTCCGCAAAGCCAAAGCCATGCACCATCCCGAACGTCACCGTGACGGCAATCTGCTTGCCCTTCAGCTGCTTGAATCTTTTGCGGAACATCGTCTCAAAAGCTACAAACACGATACTTAGCGCAATAAGAGGCTCCACGATAAGCGGCGACAACGACGCCAGATCCATCGCGGATAAGACCAACGTGATGCTATGTCCAACCGTAAAAGCCGAGACCAGCTTCAGCATCGTCCAGCCGCTTGTGCCCGAGGCAAGGATTAGCCCGCAGAGGAACAGCATATGATCGGCGCCCGACCAGATGTGCTCCATTCCCATTGTCACGAAATCCTTCAAAACGCTTGTCCAGGAGGATGATGTGTTTAATGGCTTTGAACCGGCATCGCCTTGAGCCGCCGCGCCCGCATCGGAACTTGCAGCGTCCGTTCCATGGTAACCTTCCATCTGCAAAATGTTGTTCGAGCTGTTTATCACTTGTACGATGGACTGCTTCCCCATCCGGATCGTTGCATAGCTGCGGTGGTCGGGGTTTGTTCCGTCATAAAAGTTATATTGAACCATGTACCGGTCGACAGGCTCGGCAAAATCATAGTTGATGTCGATCTCGATCATCGGCACTTTTGCTTTTTCCGTCTGTTTGGCGGCGAGTACAACTCCCGTGCCAACCTTGTTATTGCCCGTAACGATAAGCCTGTCGTGAACGAGTGCCGTAAGCGCATCGTTTTCACTGGACAGCTCGTCCTCGGAAAGCCTGCCGTCACCGTTGCCGTCAAGCTGCGGCATAGCTTCGAGCAGCTCCCTCTCCAGCAAGAACAAGTTGTACTGCAGGCTCTTGTCCTTAACGGTAATATCCGAGAACCCCGTCGAGCTGAAATGCGCCTCGGCCGTTCCGCCCATTACGGTCAAAAGCACCCATAAAGCGGCTAGCGCAACTCCGGCTTTTTTGTGTAATTTCACATGCGTCTCCCTTCTCCCTATTGCTTGGCTTCCTACTTCTCTCTATCTATCTGATGCTGGACATACTTAGCGATTATAGTTTTGAAGTGTTTGAAGAACGTAAATGGTAGATGAAGAAATTATTGAGATTGCGGAAAATAGTAGAAAAGAGCTACTGTCCCTTTGCCGCGCAATCGCAAGAGATTCGGAAGTAGTAGACCGTAGGAATGCTCGGTCATATGGACATGCCGGGCTATTCGCGGATCCTTAAGGTCCCTTAGGGACCTTAAGGGCTTTCTTCCTGCTCATGCGAGCCGGGTTAAGGTCCCTAAGGGACCTTATCCTCGTGAAATCAGCCATACTTACAGCAATTCGGGGCTATTCGCGGATCCTTAAGGTCCCTTAGGGACCTTAAGGGCTTTCTTTTTGGTAGCGTCAAGAAGTTTGTGTAGTAGGGAT